>CALMIQ010000061.1 GCA_937863965.1 uncultured Micropruina sp. | reverse complement strand
TGCTCGCGGTGGAGCAGGTCCCACCCGGCCGGGTGGTCGCCTACGGCGACATCGCCCGGCTGGTCGGGACGTCGCCGCGCCGGGTCGGCGCCATCATGCGCGGCTACGGCGGCGACGTGACCTGGTGGCGCGTGGTGGGCGCCGCGGGCGACCCGGGCGGCAACCTGCTCGGACGCGCCCGGCCGCACTGGGACGCCGAGGGCATCACGATCAAGCCGAACGGCCTGGGCTGCCGGATGGTCGACTACCGGGCCGACCTCGACGTGTTCGCGGACGCCTACCGCGCCGCGCTGTCGGCCCTGCTCGCGCGATCCGGGACGCCGTTGCCGGCCATCGGGCGCCCGGCGACGTCCGCCCTGGCCGAGATCGGCGTCACCACCCTGGAGCAGGTCATCGAGTACTCGGAGCCCGAACTGCTCGCGCTGCACGGCATGGGGCCGAAGGCGATCCGGCTGCTCGCCGAGGAACTGGCCCGGCTGGGCTGGACGTGGAACGCCCGAGATCCCGGGTCGAGCCCGGGACGACGGTAGACGTCATCCCGGCGGACGGCCGGGATCTGCGTGGCACAGTCAGCGGCCGTGGGTGCCGGGTCGAGCCCGGGACGACGGTAAACGTCATCCGGGCGGACGCCGGGATCTCCGCGGCACGGTCAGCGGCCGTGGGTCCCCGGTCGAGCCCGGGACGACGATAGACGTCATCCCGGCGGACGCCGGGATCTGCGTGACACGGTCAGCGGCCGTGGGTCCCGGGTCGAGCCCGGGACGACGATAGACGTCATCCCGGCGGACGCCGGGATCTGCGTGACACGGTCAGCGGCCGTGGGTCCCGGGTCGAGCCCGGGACGACAGAGGGGGCTGGGCGAACCGGAGGCGTGCCGGGGTGAGACGCCTCAATCGACCGGCAGTACCTCCAGCCGGGGGTACATCGGCTTCCACATCCGCTGGTAGATGTCGTTGATCGGGTCGGTCAGCGGCACCCGCGCCAGGCCCTGCTGCTCGGCCGTCTTCGCCACCGCGATCGCCACGGTCGCAGCAACCAGCCGCAGATCACCCATCGAGGGCAGCAGCGAGGCCCCGGGCCGGTACTCGTTGACCAGCCCGGCCAGCGCGGCGGCCGCGGCGTAGATCATCTCGTCGCTCACCCGGCGGGCCCGGACGACGGAGACGCCGAGGCCCAGCCCCGGGAAGATCAGCGCATTGTTGGCCTGCGCGATGGTGTGGTAGGTCTCGCCGTGCCGGATCGTGCCGAACGGACTGCCGGTGGCGATCAGCGCCCGGCCGTCGGTCCACTCCAGCAGGTCGGCCGGGTGCGCCTCCGACCGCGACGTGGGATTCGACAGCGGCATGATGATCGGCCGCTCGCATCTGGCGGCCATCGCCGTCACCACGGGCTGGGTGAAGGCGCCGGTCTGCGCCGACGTCCCGATCAGGATCGTCGGTTGCACCTCGCGGACCGTCTCGGCCAACGTCACCCGGGACGGATCGGCGACCGCCCAGCCGTCGATCTCGGCGCGTGGGCGGGCGTAGGGCAGCTGGTAGTCGCGCACCCCCGCGCCGTCGGCGATGACCAGGCCGCGGCTGTTGAAGGCGTAGAACCGGTCGAAACCCTGCTCGGGCGGCGGGCCCTCGCGGACCATCGCCTCACGGATGATGTCGGCGATGCCGACCCCGGCCGTGCCGGCACCGTAGATCACCACGCGATGCTGCGGCAGCGGCACCCCGGTCAGCCGGACGGCGGCCAGCACGGCCGCCAGCACCACCGCGGCGGTGCCCTGGATGTCGTCGTTGAAGGTGCAGATCTCGTCGCTGTACCGCTGCAGGATGCGGTGGGCGTTGCCGGCGCCGAAATCCTCCCAGTGCAGCATGGCGTTCGGGAACTGCTTGGTGACCGCCTTCACGAACAGGTCGATGAACGCGTCGTAGCGCTCGCCGCGGACCCGGGCGTGGCGTTCGCCGAGGTACACGTCGCTGTTCAGCAGGCCCAGGTTGTCGGTGCCGACGTCCAGAACGATCGGGATCGCCCGGCGCGGGTGGATACCGGCCGCGGCCGTGTAGACGCCGAGCTTGCCGAGGGCGATCTGGACGCCGCCGATGCCCTGATCGCCGATGCCGAGGATGCCCTCGGAGTCGGTGACCACCACCAGGTCGACGTCGTCGCCGTCCAGTTCGTAGTTGATCAGGGACTGTTCGATCAGCTCCGGGTGGTCGATGGAGAGGAACAGGCCGCGCGGTCCTACGTACTCGTGGCTGAACCGTTCGATCGCCTCGCCGATCGTGGGCGTGTAGATGATCGGCAGCATCTCCTCGAGGTTCTCGCTGACCAGCCGGTAGTAGAGCACCTCGTTGCGGTCACGCAGCTGGGACAGGTAGATGAACTTCGCCAGCGGCGACGGCGAGCGGCTGTACTGGGCGTAGCTGCGCGGCAGTTGCTCCTCGATGGTGGTCACCTGGCTGGGCAGCAGCCCGGCGAGGTCCAGCTGTTCCCGCTGCTCGAGGGTGAAGGCGGTGCCCCGGTTGGCCACCGGGTTCCGCAGGATCCGGCGTCCGCGGGCGCGCACCCGAAGGACGATGTCGCGGCTGCTGGTGGTCTGGAGTTCGAAGTCGCGCTGGTGCATCCCGGCCCTTCCGCTGGTGCGTCCCGCCACTGGGGTGGAGGAAGCCTATCGGTCCCCTCCCTGCCGCGCGTTGCGGGTCGTCCGTGAGTGTGCGCGGTCGTCCGATGCTGGACGACCGGCGTCCGGTCCTGCGAAGTTGGGGGTAGCAGGAACGGAATACGACCACCGGGACTATGGTTGAGTCTAGTGGACTCAACTTTTTTTTCCTTCAGGAGACACGCTCTATATGGACACTTCCAAGCTCACCGCCAAGAGCCGGGACGCCGTCTCGGCCGCCCTGCGCAACGCGCTGACCAACGGCAACCCGAGCGCCGAACCGGTGCACCTGCTGCACGCGCTGCTGATGGTGCCCGACAACACCGTCGGCACGCTGCTCAGCGCCGTCGGCGCCGACCCCAAGGTGGTCGACGCCGCCGCCCAGGGCGCCATCACCAAGCTGCCCAGCGCGTCCGGCAGCTCGGTCAGCCAGCCCACCATGTCGGGCGCGCTGGCCCGCGTGCTCGCGGACGCCGAAACCCGCGCCGAGCAGCTCGGCGACGACTTCGTCGCCACCGAGCACCTGATGATCGCGCTGGCCACGATCGTCAGCGACGCCCAGAAGATCCTGCTGCAGTTCGGTGCCGAGCCGACCAAGCTGACCAAGGCGTTCAACGACGCCCGCGGCGACAAGCGGATCACCTCGGCCGAGCAGGAGGGCGGCGAATCCACCCTCGACAAGTACTCCGTCGACCTGACCGCCCGGGCCCGCGAGGGCAAGCTCGACCCGGTGATCGGACGCGACTCCGAGATCCGCCGGGTGGTGCAGGTGCTGGCCCGGCGGACCAAGAACAACCCGGTGCTGATCGGCGAGCCCGGCGTCGGCAAGACCGCCGTCGTCGAGGGGCTGGCCCAGCGGGTGGTCGCCGGCGACGTCCCCGATTCGCTGAAGGGACGCCGGGTGGTCTCCCTCGATCTCGCGAGCATGGTGGCCGGCGCCAAGTACCGGGGCGAGTTCGAGGAGCGGCTGAAGGCCGTCCTGAACGAGATCCGGGACGCCGAGGGCCAGGTGATCACCTTCATCGACGAGCTGCACACCGTGGTCGGCGCGGGTGCCTCCGGCGACTCGTCGATGGACGCCGGCAACATGCTCAAGCCGATGCTGGCCCGCGGCGAGCTGCGGATGATCGGCGCCACCACGCTGGACGAGTACCGCGAGCGGATCGAGAAGGACCCGGCGCTGGAGCGCCGCTTCCAGCAGGTCTTCGTCGGCGAGCCGTCCGTGGAGGACACCATCGCGATCCTGCGCGGCCTGCGGGAGCGCTACGAGGCGCACCACAAGGTGCGGATCACCGACGGCGCGCTGGTCGCGGCGGCGTCCCTGTCGAACCGGTACATCACCAGCCGGCAGCTGCCCGACAAGGCCATCGACCTGATCGACGAGGCGGCGTCCCGGCTGCGGATGGAGATCGACTCCTCGCCCGAGGAGATCGACCAGCTGCGCCGCACCATCGACCGGATGACGATGCAGAGCTTCGCGCTGGAGAACGAGACCGACCCGGCCTCCGTGGAGCGCTACGAGCGGTTGCAGGCCGAACTGGCCGACGCCAAGGAGGAGCTGCGCGGGCTGGAGGGCCGCTGGGAGGCGGAGAAGTCCGGCCTGAACCGGGTCGGCGAGCTCAAGGCCAAGGTGGACGAGTTGCGCGTCGCGGCCGACCGCGCCCAGCGCGAGGGTGACCTGACCCGCGCCTCGCAGATCCTCTACGGCGAGATCCCCGGTCTGCAGGCCGAGATGGACGCCGCCGAGCAGGAGGAATCCGACGTCACCCCGATGGTCTCCGAAGAGGTGTCGGCCACCGACATCGCCGAGGTGGTCGGCTCCTGGACCGGCATCCCGGTCGGCCGGCTGCTGCAGGGCGAGAGCGAGAAGCTGCTGCAGATGGAGGAGCGGCTGGGTGAGCGGCTGATCGGGCAGCGGCAGGCCGTGATCGCCGTTTCGGACGCCGTCCGGCGCTCCCGGGCCGGCATCTCCGACCCCAACCGGCCCACCGGATCGTTCCTGTTCCTCGGCCCGACCGGCGTCGGCAAGACCGAGCTGGCCAAGTCGCTGGCCGAGTTCCTGTTCGACGACGAGCGCTCGATGATCCGCATCGACATGAGCGAATACGGCGAGAAGCACTCCGTGTCGCGGCTGGTCGGCGCCCCTCCCGGCTACATCGGCTACGAGGAGGGCGGCCAGCTGACCGAGGCGGTGCGGCGGCGTCCGTACTCGGTGATCCTGCTCGACGAGGTCGAGAAGGCGCACCCCGAGGTGTTCAACATCCTGCTGCAGGTGCTGGACGACGGACGGCTCACCGACGGCCAGGGCCGCACGGTCGACTTCCGCAACGTGATCCTGATCATGACCAGCAACCTGGGTTCGCAGTACCTGGCCGACCCCAACCTCGAGCCCGAGCTCAAGGAGCAGGCCGTGATGGGCGTCGTCCGGCAGGCGTTCAAGCCCGAGTTCCTGAACCGGCTGGACGAGATCGTCATGTTCACCCCGCTCGGCACCGAGGACCTGAGCAGGATCGTCGACATCCAGCTGCGCCGGCTCAACGCCCGGCTGGCCGACCGGCGCATCCACGTCGAGGTCACCCAGGCCGGCAAGGACTGGCTGGCGCTCACCGGCTTCGACCCGGTCTACGGCGCCCGTCCGCTGAAGCGGCTGGTGCAGACCACCATCGAGGACGCCATGGCCCGCCGGATGCTGTCCGGCGAGATCAGCGACGGCGACGTCGTCCGCTTCGACGTGGACGCCGACGGCGGTGGCCTGGTGATCGTCGAGGACTGACGCCTGAACCGAAAGGAACCGTCCCCTGAACCGTTCAGGGGACGGTTCCTGGAACCGAAGGAGAACCGTCCCCTGAACCGCGGGGACGGTTCCTTTTCGGTTCAGGGCACTGGTCGTCTCGGCGCGCTCGGTCTCGGGGTTGGCTCAGTGCCCGTGACGGCGGGCGCGGAGCTTGATCCACCACCGCTTCCCCGCGCGCATCCGGTGCCAGATCCAGCCGCCGCCGGCCTCGCGGCCGGTGCGGACGTAGTGCAGCACGTTGATGTTGTTCATCACCAGCTCCATGCGGTGGGCGGCCTCCCGCGAGCCCGCGATCAGCAGCTGGTCGCCGACCTCCAGCTGGTAGCCGGTGGTCGGCAGGATGGCGCCGCCGTCGCCGCGGACCACCATCAGCACGAGCGCGCTGGCCGGCTTGTCGTGGTCGTAGGGGTCGACCAGCAGATGGCCGACGTTCACCCAGTGCTCGTCGTTGATGGCCTCGACGACGGCGCCCGCCTCCTCGCTGTCGATGGTCACCCCCCAGAGCTCGGGGATGTAGCCGCCGTTGAGATACGACAGGGCCTCGGCCAGTTCCGCGCTCCACTTCTCCGACGCGTTCCGGATCTCGTGCCGGAACCGGGCCTGCAGCGGGGTGGTGATCAGGGACAGGAACTCGCGCGCCACGATCCGGCTGGGCTGCATGCACAGGTCGTCGCGAAAGGCCTCGAACAGGGTCGAATTGCTGATCTGGTTCTGCCGGGTGACGACGAAGATGTCCGGCTTGAGATCGCGGGCGATCAGCGCGATCGCCAGATTCTTCAGGTCGCTGGCATTCCCGGCGACGATGCCCACCGCGTCGGCGATGCCGGCCTTCTTGAGGCTGCCCGAGTCGGTTCCGGTGCCTTCGACGTCGACACCCTCCTCGCCGTAGTGCAGCCGGTCGATGACCGTCACCTCGTTGCCCGCCTTGGTCAGCGCCTCCCGGACGCCGTGGCCGAACCGGCCGTAGCCGCACATGATCCAATGACCGCGCGGCGGATGATGCAGTTCGGGCAGGTCGTCCCCGGGGAAGCCGGTCAGGATCTGGCCCAGCCGGTAGCGCTGCGGACGGGCCACCGCCAGCGCCAGGTAGGTGGAGAAACGCTCGAACGGGTTGGTCACCATGTCGCCGCCGAACGCGCCCATGGTGTTGTCGGTGTTGGCGTCGCCGACGCGGGCCATCACCATCAGGCCGGGACGCAGCAGCCGTGCGGTGACCGCGATCGCCCGGTTGGTGATGTCGTCGACCGCCAGCGCCATCACACCGCGGCAGTGCGGCGACATCAGCCCGGCGCCCAGCAGGTTGGCTGGCTGGGAGGCGTCCGCTGTCATCGTGGCCGGGTCGGCGCGGAAGCCCTCGAGCTTGATGTGCTCGATGCGTGTCTCGTCCGAATCCACCACGACGAACCGCTTGCCGAGCCGGTCCAGCCCACGGCAGACCAGGGTTCCGGTCTCGCCGACCCCGCAGACGATGTAGAAGGGTTCCCGCAGCCGCCGGATCTTCCGGGCGTAGCGGCCCTGGCGCAGGGCGTTCTGGAACGCGGGCTCCTGGAGCAGGCCGACCACGGTGACCACCGCGTACGACCAGCCGGTGACGGTCAAGTAGATGGAGACCGTCATCCACATCCGCTGCCCGGCCGAATAGGGGTGGGGCAGTTCGCCGAAGCCGATCGTGGTCGCCGTGTAGCTGATCACATAGAAGGCGTTGAACAGGCCCATACCCTCGGTCGGATGGCCGGCGTCGTCGACACCGGGCACGATCGCCAGCCCGAAGACGCTGATCGTGTAGAGGAGAATCACCAGCACCAGCGGCAGGCGCATCCGCCGCAGGAACAGGTACGTGACGTTGTTCATGGAATGCCCTGTCGGGCCGCCTAACGGCGCGCCGTGATGATCTCGGAGATCATCAGCACGACCGAGATCATGTTCGCCAACAGCGCGCCGGCGGACATCGACACGATCAGCGCCATGTCGGCCGGGGTCACTCCGGTGGGGGTGGTCGCCGCCCAGGTCCAGATGATCGCCCCGGCGATCAGCTGCACGTCGGCCACCAGCGAGGTGGCGAGATGGACGGCGCCCAGCTGGGTCCGGTCGCCGAACTTCAATACGGTGGCGATCAGGCTGACCACGATGGCAGCGGCCAACCCCCAGACGTTGTGCAGTTCGACCCGATCCATCTCACCGGTCCAGAAACCGAAGTTCAATGCAGCGGCCAACGTGATGAAGAAGCCGAAGACGACTTTTTCCGAGTTCATGCATCCTCCCTTGAGGGTCGCCCATACTCTAGGCCTCGATCCGCCGATTCCGGTTCAATGCGATCAGACCGTTGTCACGGGTCTCGTCATCGGTCGAATCACCGCGAACGCGACGCCCTGCGCCTGCCGGCGGTCGGGCTCGTCGAGGCTCCGGCCGCGATGGTGGTCACCCGGTTCCAGGCCGGTCGCCACGGTGGGCCACCTCGGCGGATCCCGGATCAGGCCTCACACTGGACCAATGGACCTGGTGACGACGCTGCTGGTCGGCGTGCCGACACAGGTCGGCGTGTTCACCCTGGTTCCGCTGGCCTGGTGGCTGCAGGCCGGACGCCCGGACGGCACCCTGTTGCGCTGGCTCGGGTTCCGGTTCGTGCGCGGCGGCACCGACCCCGCCGTCCTGGCCGCGGTCGTCACCTGCGCCCTGGGCTTCTTCGGCAGCGCGCTGCTGGGCGGGCCGGCGTCCTGGGCGGCCGGGGCGAGCGGCCTGGCCGCCGTGCTGATCGTCCCGATCACCGCCGTGCTGCAGACGGCGCTCGCCGAGGAGATCTTCTTCCGCGGCTTCCTGCTGCGCTGGCTGGGGGAGAAGCGACCCGGGCCGGTCGTGGCGAACCTGCTGCAGGCGTCCCTGTGCGGGGTGCTGCGTGCGGCCGGGCACTGGCTGTTCGTCGACCGCGCCCTGGCGCCCTGCCTGGCGGCGTTGGCCCTGACCGCGGGATCGGCGTTCCTGGCCGGCTGGCTGCGGCAGCGCACCGGATCGATCCTGCTGCCCTGGGCCGCGCACGGCGGCGGCAACCTGATCGCCGGCCTGATCCTGGTGCTGTCGCGATGACCGCCCGGGTCGAACCCGACCGGGAGGTGCGGGGCGCGTTCCTGGTGCGCAGCGGCAGCACGCAGCAGTCCTGGGTCGATCCCGACGACCCGCTGCGGCTCGAGTTCGAGTACGTCCAGCGCATCGCGGAGGCGTTGCGGGCGACCGTGCTGCGCCGCGACCCGGACCTCCGGCTGCGTCTGGTGCATCTGGGCGGCGGCGGGATGACACTGCCGCGCTGGGTGGCCGCCGTCCGTCCGGGCACGGCCCAGGTGGTCTGCGAACCGGACGCCGAACTGGTCGACGAGGTGCGCCGCAAGCTGCCGCTGGATCGCGGCGCCCGGATCAGGGTGCGGGTCACCGACGGGCGCAGCGGGCTGGCCGCGATGCCGGACGGCTACGCCGATGCCCTGGTCGTGGACGCCTTCGACGGCCTGCGGGTGCCTGGCGCGTTGGCCACCGTCGAGTTCTTCGCGGACGCCGGACGCGTGCTGCGCGCCGACGGCGTCCTGCTGATGAACATCGCCGACGAGGCGCCGTTCGGCTGGTCGCGGTCCTGCATCGCAGGCGTCGCCGCGACCTTCCGGCAGGTGCTGGTGACCGCGGAGACCGCGGTGTGGAAGGGACGCCGGTACGGCAACCTCGTCGTGGCGGCCTCCCGCGGAGTACTGCCGGTCGACGCCCTGGAGACCGCGGCCCGGCAGGCGCTGTTCGGCTACCGCGCGTCCGCGGGAGCCGCCCTGCGCCGCTGGCTCGGCGGCGTCGCCCCGTTCACGGACGCCGCCCCGCGCGACTCGGCGGGTCCGGCGAGCGGGCGCACCTGGTTCGGCTAGTCGTGGGTCACGGGCGACGCGTCACTGCTTCGCCCCGCCGTCCGGTGAGCCACAATGGGGGCGTGGGAGAGCCCAGCACCGCGACGCTGCCGCCGGCGACGCCGCCGGAGGAGCCGCGGCGACGCTGGGCGCTGACCGTGCTCGGCGTGCTGCTGGTGGTCAGCGGACTGTCGTTCCTCGGCCTCTACGTGTGGGACGCCTATTTCAACCCCGTGATGGACGTCAAGGCCGCCCGGCAGCAGGTCGAGGAGGTCAGGAAGGGCTGGGCGCAGGGCCGGACGCCGTCGTCCAAGATCCCCGGGAACGCCGTCGCCCTGATGCGCATCCCCGATTTCGGACCCGACTTCGAGGTCGCCGTGGTCACCGGAACCACCCCGCACGCGTTGAACGTCGGGGTCGGCTGGTTCGAACACACGGCGGCCCCCGGCCAGGTCGGGAACTTCGCCGTCGCGGGCCACCGCGGCGCGTCCGGACCGTTCGTGCCGCTGCTCGACCTGAAGCCCGGCGCCCGGATCGTGGTGGAGACGCGCACGGAGATCCACGTCTACGCGCTGACCTCGTCGGCCGCGGACCTGACCGTCGACAAGACGGAGACCTGGGTGGTCGATCCGGTGCCCGTGCCTCCGGGTACCGGACGCGGGCCCGTCACGGAGCCGACCGAGCGCCTCATCACCCTGGTCACCTGCCGCAACTTCTTCCACTCGCCGGAGCGCTCGGTGGCCTTCGGCGAGCTCGTCGAGACCATCACCAAGTGAAGCCCGTCGGGACGGCCCGGGCGTAGGCCGTAGGGTGTCGCCCATGGCGGACCGTCCGGAACTGATCGAACACATCAAGAACCTGGCCGTGGTGCACGGCAGGGTGCTCCTCACCTCGGGCAAGGAGGCCGACTACTACGTCGACATGCGCCGGGTGACCCTGGACGGCGCGGCCGCCCCGCTCGTCGGACGGGTGATGAACGACCTGGTCGCCGACTGGGACTTCGACGTCGTCGGCGGGATGACCATGGGCGCCGACCCCGTCGCCACCGCCATGCTGCACGCCAGGGCCGCCGCCGGCGGACGGCTGGACGCGATCGTCATCCGCAAGCAGGCCAAGACGCACGGCATGCAGCGCCGGATCGAGGGCCCCGCGGTGGCCGGACGCCGGGTGCTGGTGGTGGAGGACACCTCGACCACCGGTGGTTCCCCGCTGGAGGCCGTCGAGGCGGTCCGCGCCGAGGGCGGCGAGGTGGTCGGCGTGGCCGTCATCGTCGACCGCGACACCGGCGCCGCCCAACGCATCGAGGAGGCCGGCGTCCCCTACCGGTACGCCGTCGGCCTGGCCGACCTCGGCCTGAGCTGACCCTTCCCGCCCATTCGGCCGACCGCACCCCGGGGAGCCGCGCCCGGGAAGGCTCGCACCCGGGGAGGCTCGCACCCGGGGACGGTTCTCCACGTTCGAAACTCGCACGTTGGGGACGGTTCTTCACGTGTGAGGTTCGCATCCCGGGGACGGTTCTTCACGTTCGAAGTTCGCACGTTGGGGACGGTTCTCGACGTGCGAGGTTCCCACGTCGGGGACGCAGCGTCGAACGCAAGATCCGTCCCCCACCTTCGAAACTCGCACGCCAAGAACCGTCCCCGGATGCGAAGGCCGGACGCCGGGGACGGTTCTCGCGGTGACTCGCGCCGTCGTCCGGACGTGACGGGGCCGACGACCCCCGGTAGCGGTTAGGCTGGCTGCGGACCCGATCCACGACAAGGAGTTGCCCAATGAACGGCATTTTGTGGTTCCTGGTGATCCTCGTGATCATCGCCGTGCTGATTGGCCTGTACGCGGTCTCGCTGTACAACGGCTTCCAGCGCGACCGGAACATGATCCAGGAATCCTGGCGTCAGATCGACGTCGAGTTGAACCGCCGCTACGACCTCATTCCGCGCCTGGTGGAGACGGTTCGCGCCTACGCCGCGCACGAGCGGAACACCCTCGAGGGTGTCACCCGGATGCGCAACCAGGCCGCCTCGCTCGCCCAGCACGGCGGCAGCGCCGAGCAACGGGCCGTGGCCGAGGAGCAGCTGTCGCAAGCCGTCCGCAACCTCATCGTCAGCGTCGAGGCGTACCCGCAGCTGCAGAGCAACCAGAACTTCCTGGAGCTGCAGCGCGAACTGACCGAGACCGAGGACCGGATCGCCGCCGGACGCCGCTTCTACAACGCCAACGTGCGCAACTACAACACCAAGGTCGACTCGTTCCCGTCGAACATCCTGGCCGGCATGTACAAATTCGAGAAGGCCACCTACTTCGAGGTCAACGACACCGAGGTCCGGCGCGCACCCGACGTGAACTTCGGCGAGATCAGCTACCGCGGCGAGTCGCCCCAGGTGCCCTCCGAGCCCACCAACGCCCAACTGGACGCCGCCCCGCGCTCGGCGAGCGACCTGCCGAACCCGCAGGCCTACCAGGGCCAGAGCTACTCGGCGCCGTCGCCCGGGCAGTTCGGGGAGCCGGTTCCGCAGTACCAGCCGCAGCCGCCGCAATACGGCCAGCAGCCGCCCCAGTACGGTCAGGCACCGCAGCCCGGCCAGCAGCCCCAGCAGTACCAACCGCCGCAGCAGGGCCAGCCGCCCCAGTACGGCCAGCCGCAGCAGGGCCAGCCGCAGCAATACGGTCAGCCCCAGCAGGGCCAGCAGTACGGGCAGGGCCAACAGCCGCCGCCCTACCAGCCCCCGCAGCAGGGCGGGAACCCGCAGGGCGGTTACACCCCGCCCCAGCCCTGATTCCAGGACCTGATTCACGGATGCGGATCGGGCACCGGCCAACGGTGCCCGATCCGCATCCTTTGTCTGCGGTCTGCGCCGGCGAAGCACTGCATGCGCGTGGCGTCCGGCCTGCTGATGGCGTAGTGCCTGCCGATGGCGTACTGCTCGGATTCGACCAGCGGGCACCGTCCATCGGCCCACGCTGCGGGTCAATCCCTGGCCAGCCCGAGCCGTCACGGATCTCACCATCGGTGACGGCTCTCGGGTCGGCCGGCCGCTCTCATGAGCTCGGCCACGGAACCGGCATCGGGCATCGATGGCGAGATCGGTGAGGAACGGGGTCGGGGACGGCGTGGACCTGATCAGGCCGGCGCCACCACAGCCTCGGCGCGACTGGCCCGGGCCGTCATCTGGGTAGGGCCGTCATCCAGGTAGGGGACGGAATGTACCCCCGGCAGGACCCACCGCGTCGGCGCGACGCGCCGGGACGTCATCCGGGTAGGGCCGCCATCCAGGTAGGGAACGGAACGTATCCGCAAGCAGGGCGCGCCCACTCCGGCGACGGCGTCCGGGGACTGGTTCCTACTCGGACGGGGGGCCGCCAGGCGCTCACTCGGACGCGGCGGCCTCGGCCTTCAGCCGGCGACGCTCGCGCAGGTACTCGAACACCATCGGCAGCACCGAGATCAGCACGATGATGATCAGCACGACCTCGAGGTTGGTGTGGATGAACGGCAGGTTGCCCATGAAGTAGCCGAGCACGGTCAACCCGGCCGCCCACACCACCGCGCCGACACCGGTCCAGGTGATGAACTTGCGGAAGTCCATCCGCCCGATGCCGGCGATCAGCGTGATGAAGGTGCGCGCGAACGGCACGAACCGGGCCAGCACCAGGGCGCGGGGGCCGTAGCGCTCCATCAGTTCGTGGGTCTGGTCCACCCGCTTGGGGTCGAACACCTTGCCCCAGAAGCCCTCGCGCGGCTTGAAGATCGCCGGCCCCATCCACTTGCCGACGAAGTAGCCGAGCACGTTGCCGAGCACGGCGGCGATCATCAGCACGATGCAGGAGACCAGCAGCACCATCGGCTGGCTCATCCCCGCGAAGGTGATCGACGGCGGGTCCATGGCGATGAACATGCCTACGGTGAACAACAGCGAGTCGCCGGGCAGGATCGGGAAGATCGAGCACTCGATGATGAGGATCAGGGCGACCCCCCACAGGGCCCAGTTGCCCAGGGCGTGGATCAGGTATTCGGGGTCCAACCAGTCGGGTAGCAGCAGTGGCGCGAGCATCGGAAGCAGGGTCACGATCATCCAGGATACCGTGGGCCCCCGTGGAGCCCGAAAGCGAGCAGTCGGCGGGGTCGTCGCCGCCGGACGCCGACGACCCGACCCGGCCGTCCGTGGGCCTCGGCCCGCACCCGCCGCCCTGGCCGGATGACCCACGCCTCGACCCCGAACTGCTCGCCGCCGGCGACCGCCGCAATGTGGTCGATGACTACCGCTATTGGCGGCTGGAGGCCATCGTCGCCGACCTCGACACCCGCCGGCACCCGCTGCACGTCGCCATCCAGAACTGGGAGCACGACTTCAACATCGGCTCGATCGTCCGCACCGCGAACGCGTTCAACGTGGCCGCCGTCCACATCCTCGGACGCCGGCGCTGGAACCGGCGTGGCGCCATGGTCACCGACCGCTACCTGCACGTCCGGCACCACGCCGACGTCCCAAGCTTCCTGGACGCCCTGGCCGCCGACCGGGTCGTCCCGGTCGGGGTCGACAACCTGCCCGGCGCGATCCCACTGGAGCGCACCGAGTTGCCGGAACGCTGCTGCCTGATCTTCGGCTCCGAAGGGCCCGGGCTGACCGACGAGGTGGTGGCCGGGTGCGCCTCCCTGGTGTCGATCACCCAGTACGGCTCGACCCGTTCGTTGAACGCCGGCGCCGCGGCCGCGATCGCCATGTACCACTGGGCGGTGCGCTGGGCCGGCCCGCCGACATCCTGACCGCTCGGCGTCCTGTCCGCTCGGCGTCCTG
>CALMIQ010000060.1 GCA_937863965.1 uncultured Micropruina sp. | reverse complement strand
CGGGCGGTGTTCAGCGGCACCAGCGCCTGCTGGACGATCAGCCGCCCGAGCGGATGCAGCCACAGCCCGGCCGCACGCGGGTTGCTGCGGACGCCGACGATCTGCCCCACCGCGGGCGGCAGTTCGGTGCGCCAGCTGAGCGGGTCGTTGAACCGGTTCCGCAGCTCGGTGAGCACGTCGAGCGCCTCGGTGGCCACCGAACCGGAGCCGCCGATCAGGGTCTTGTCGAAGCCGACCGTGTAGTCCCACCACAGGATGCCGAAGGTCGCCTTGCCGGCCACCCGCAGCGGGATCGGACCCTCCAGGGTGCCGCGGACGTCCACCTTGAACAGGTTCGTCGAGCCGCGCTTGAGCTGGACGCCGGCCTTGAAGTCGGCGATGAAGTGCGGCGGCCAGAACTGCACCAGCACGTCGAAGCCGACGTAGCCCTCCACCGAGAAGCCGTAGGCGGCGGCGTACAGGGACGCGGTCGCGCCGAACTGCAGGGTGTTGGGGGTGATCGCCAGGTAGGCCTCGATGATGAACTTCGGGTTGTCGCCGCTGGTCAGCGCCACCGTCACCCGAGGCACCACGGGGAAGCCGGCCGGCGGGCTGAACCGCGGGTTGAAGCCGCCGATGGCCAGCGCGAAGCCGACGCCGGGTGCCCGCCGGAACGCGGCGGCGCCGGTCAGCACGAACCGGCCGAACAGCTTCGACTCGTACAGCACGGCGTCCAGGGCGGCGTAGCCGGTGTCGAGGTCGAACTCGCCGACGACGTCCAGGTTGAGGGTGAGCAGCGGCGCGGATTCCTGCGGCAGCACCGACGACACCCGGCCCAGCACCAGCAGCCGGGACGACTCGGTGGCGTCGTCGGTCTCCAGCATCAGCGCCAGGTCGGCGCGCAGCAGCGGGTGCGCGCTGCCGAAGGTGAGCTTCACCAGGATGCCGTAGATGTGGCTGCCGGCCTTGGGTGGGAAGAACCGCCGCAGTCCGGCGACCATTTCCGGGATGTGCTTGATCGGGTCGGCGGGGAACAGCAGGTGTTTCAGCTGCCCGGACGGCAGCGCGGCCCGCACGGCCGGGACGTCCAGCGTCCGGTCGGCGGCGTACAGCAGGCCGAAGCCGTCGAAGGTGACGAAGCCGACGCTCAGCCCGAGATGATCCACGGTGCCGATCAGGATGAACGAGGTCAGGTCGTTGCCCTGGGCGTCCTTGGTGGACGCCAGCCCGAGGCAGGTCAGCGTGATCCGCTTGCCGAAGCGCAGTACCAGCGCGCCGAAGTAGTCGCCGCTGGCCGGGTCGAAGTGGATCGCGCCGCCGCCGCTGACGGGGCCGGTGCGGACGTCGATGGCGATGCCGGTGGGCCGGGAGACGTCCAGGTCGGCGTTGATGACCTCGAGGTTGCGGTCCTTCTGCAGGGTGATGGTGTCCAGGCCGACGAACACGCCGAGCCGTTCGACCAGGAGATAGACGGGTCCCCAGTTGACGCTGAAGGTGATCAGGGCGCCCGCGGCGACGGCCCAGCCGCCGTTGAATCCGTCGCCCTCACGCGCCGCCAGCCGCACGACCAGCTCGTGCAGGTTGGTCCCCGGGATGCCCAGCAGGGTCCCGCCACCCAGCGGCAGGGTCAGGTCGAGGTCGGACGGCCCGGCCGGCCCGGTGGAGTCGAACGGGGGTTCGGGTCCGGTGGCGTCCACCGTGGCGACCTGGTGGATCTCCTTGATGAAGCCCAGGTTGGAGTCGTAGCCGAGGGAGAGGCCGACGGTCTTGCGGTAGGGGCGTCCGCCGAGCAGTTTGCGCATGAAGCTGTCGGACGATTTGCCGTCGATCACGATGGCGCAGCTGTCCAGCCGGGCCAGGATGCGCGCGCCGGAGGCCGACAGGGTGAGCCCGAACGACATCGGGCCGAACTCCAACGCGCTGCCCAGGATCGGCAGCCGGTAGCTGACCCCGCTCTCGTCGGGAATCGCCACGTACTGAATGGACGCCTGCAGGCCGGCCGCGGACGCGTTGGCCTCAACCCCGTCGCCGCTGATCAGGACGGCGGCGCCGGCGTCGCTGCGGATGCCGACCCGGAACCGCCAGGTCGGGTCGCCCTCGGCGCCCGGGTTGAGCACCTGGTCGATGGTGAGGGCGCCGCCCAGGGCCAGGAACAGCTGGTGCGGCCGGGACGGCGTGCCGAGGCGGCGGGGCAGGTACAGCCAGCTGACCTTCAGGTCCTCGGTGTCGGACGGGCCGGTGCGGCGCAGCAGCAGCGACACCATCCGGGAGGCGATCAGGTCGGCGGCGCGGGGGCGGACGTCGGAATCGACGTCCAGCCCGGCGGCGTCCCAGCCGACGATGACATCGGCCAGCAGGTTCTCGTCGAACTCGTCCTTGGTCTGGTCGACCACGGCGATGGCGGCGACCAGGCCGCGGATCAGGCCGTCGACGAACAGGAACGAGTAGTCCCGGCCGGTGTTCAGCGTGCTGCCGTCGGCGCCCTCGACGGTGTCGTCCAACTCGTCGAGGGTGCGGCCGGGATTCCAGACGAACGACAGGATCGACAGGATCGAGCCGAAGAACCGGCCGGGTGCCTTGAACGCCCGGCGCAGCTTGCTCAGCGAGGCCTCGGACAGTCCGTCCCAGAGCTCGCCCGGATCGATGTCGGGCATCGCCTGGTCGCCCGGTCCGTGCGCCCCGGTCAGCTCGTTGGTGACCGTGACCGCCTGCATGATCAGGAACAGCTTGGGCCAACGGCGGCGGATGTAGGTGCTGCCGAGCAGGTCGAACAGGCTGGCCACGAAGGTGTCGGTGCGTCCCGCCCAGTCGCTGTCGCCCCAGGCCTCGATCTGGTCGATCAGGGCGCCGATCACCAGGGCCAGGTTGCCGACCGCCTCGATGTCGGCCTGGACGTCGTCCTCGACGCCGTTGCGGTAGCGCTCGAGGGCGTCCAACTGCGCCGCCGGCAACTGCACCGGCGAGTCGATGCCCGGCGGTCCGCCCAGGTCGCGCAGCACCGCCGAACGGGCCTCCTGGCGTCCCAGCAGATCACCGACGAAGGCGACGAAGTCGACGACCTCGCCCGCCAGCCGGCGCAGGATCGACCCGGCGCTCATGCCGGATCCTGTGCCGGGATCGGGACGCGCCGGATCATCGGACCGCGCAACTCGCTGGGCGGGTCGTCGGCCACCGGGTCGAGCTCGGCGCGATGCAGCATGTACGGCCCGAACACCGGCAGTTGGGTGTCGGGGTCGATCGCGGACGTCCACACCTCGCCGATCGCGGTGATCCGGCCGTCGGTGGTCTCGAAGCGGCAGATGCCGGCGTTGGAGCGGAACATCATCTGCCGGGTGTTGCGCATCCGGTCCAGCGCGCCCTGGTGCCGCCGGGCCACCTCCTGGATCGCCGCGAACGGGGACGCCTGCGCGGCGACCTGGGCGTCGATCGCGTCCTCGTCGAGCGGGACCGCGCGGATCGGGGCGGGGCGGTCGGCGTCGGTGCGTTCGTCGAGCAGGGGAGTGACCCGCCAGCGCCACTCCGGCGGCCGGGCCGGGTTGAGCCGGGAGGAGAACTCGTCGCCGGGAGTGTCCTCGGTGCGGGCGTCCGGCCAGCCATGGGTGGGCAGCAGCACCGGGGTGCGCAGCAGCTTCGCGCGGGTGCCGGCGACCAGGTTGGAGACGGTGAGCCCGGTGGGCAGCAGCACCAGATCATCGTCGGGACGGGTCCAGCCGAGCCGCTCGACGCCGATCTTGGCGCGCAGCAGCTGTTGCAGCAGCATTGCGTTGGCGTCCAGTGCCCGGAGGTAGACGGGCATCACGTTCTTGAAGCCGCTGGAGGTGAACTGGGCGATCCGGACCGGGCGTTGGGTGTCGCCGCGCCAGTAGCTCATCACGTTGGACGCCGCGTTGTGCACGTCGCCCGACAGCAGCACCACCCGCGGGTACTCGGCCAGCCGGGCCAGCAGGTGCTCGTAGGTGATCTCGTCCAGCGCCCAGGTCTCCAGGGCGTCCGGGTTGGTGCCGGGCATCGCCCGGTTGCCGGCGGTCTTCTCGTCCGCGAGGTCGCCGGCCTTGACGGCGTCGAAGATGCGGTAGATGGCGCGGCCGACCACCTCGTCCAGCACGGCCGGGCCGATCACCTGCAGCGGCGCGATCACCACCAGCACCTCGCGGTCGGCGGGCAGCGGGAGCTTCGGGATCTGGTCGACCAGCGCCTCGACCGACACGTTGCCGGGCGGGCCGATCTCGGCGAGATAGCTGCGCCGGGTGCGGTTGTCGAGGGCGACCACCCGGTGCTTGGGGCCGTCGACGGTGAAGTGCCAGGGGATCGGGGGACGGACCGCCGCGTACCGGCCGTCGGGCAGCGCCTTGTTGTCCAGGTCGTGGCCGAACATCCGGGCCAGCGTGTCGAACGGGCCGGCCGCCGGGCCGCTGGTGTTCCCGGCCGGAAACAGCTCCAGAGTGCGGTCGAGCAGGTCGCCGGGCAGCAGCCCGCCCAACTCGGGGCGGCCGGCGGAGGTCCGGTCGTAGCGGACGGGGTCGTTGCCCCAGTCCTGGAAGAGCGCGTAGGCGAGCATGCCGTTGGTCAGGATGGTCTGGCCGAGCGCCGTGCCGAGGACGCGGCGGCGCCACATCGGGTTGAGGAAGAAGTCGTCGGTGAGGTCGTGGTCGTCCATGATCATGTAGGTCGGCACGTTGGCGAGAAGCCGCCGCACCCGCCACAGCGACCGCAGGAAGTCCCGATGCACCCGGTGGCTGTTGCGGTGGCTCTTGGCGCGTCGGGCCAGTTCGGCGGCCCAATTCGCGGGGTCCTGCTTCAGCTTCGCTTCTTTGTCGGCGTCCTCCTTCAGCTTCGCCGCCGGACGGAACAGGTGTTCCGGGACCCGCTCGGGGTGGCCGGGGTCGGGATAGGACCAGTCCTGCGGTTCGCTGAGCGTGTCGAGCCAGCGCAGGAAGCCGGACGGCGCGGCGTCCGGGGTGGCGTGGATGGAGGCGGTGCTGACCACCTCGCCCCAACAGGCAGGTGACCAGGCCATCAGGTAGGCGGCGGCGAACTCGCCGAGCGAGATCAGGTGGTTGTCGCCGTCGCTGCTGGTGAACTGGGCGCTGTTCTGGGTGAGGTGCAGGCGGCGTCCGATCGGGAACTCGGTCGGTCCCGCCGGGATGCCGCCGTTGACGGCGGTGACCACCGGGTCCTCCGCGGTGTAGGCGGCCTGCGGATTGACCGGGTCGACCGTTGCGCCGGGCGTCTTCGCCAGCACCTTGTCGACGGTGATCCGTTCGATCGGGACGCCGTTGCTCGCGCCGATGAGTTCGACGCCGAGAGCGGCGATGTCGAGCATCATCAACGAGGACACGTCGTCGGCGTAGATCTGGTCGCCGCCCAGGAACAGCTGGTGGGTGCGTGCGCGCGGGTCGGTGATCCGCTGTTCCAGGTCCTGGTCGAGCAGGGCGAGGGCGTCCAGGTCGTCGTAGCTGGGACGCCGGCAGGAACCGTAGGCGATCCGCAGGTCCTTCAGCTCGCTGGGCGGCAGCACGAAGCTGGGCAGCATCCGGTCGGCGTAGCCGAGCGGTTCGGCCGTTGTACCGCTGACCTGGTGCTCGACCAGCAGTCCCAGCGTGTTGAGGTCGTGGGTGGTGGTGCCGACCTTGATCGACAGGTCGTACGAGTACGCCAGGTGCGGCCGGAAGGTGCGTCCGGACGCCGGTGGCAGCCGCGCGGTGAGCATCACCAGGTGCAGCCGCTCGCCGACCCGCAGGGTGTGCTTGCCCGGCTTGGGCGGCGGCAGGTTCGGGTCGGCCGGGTCGTCACTGGTGGCGAACGGCGGGTTGGTGGTGTCGTGCGCCACCCGTCCCTCGTACACCTTGAGGATGACCTCGGCCGGCTCGCTCAGGGCGGCCCAGACGGCGACCAGCCCCGGGTCCGCGCGACGCACGATCGGACCCGCCAGCAGCAGCGGGATGTCCATGCGGCCTGCCTGGTTCCCTCGGGTGGGCGAAGTTCTCTTGGACACTACGCCCGGCCCCCCGCGGCGTCCCCTGGGTACAAGTGCGTATGGGGACGGTTCCTTTCCGGTTCAGGGGACGGTTCCGTTTCGGTTCAGGGGACGGTT
>CALMIQ010000059.1 GCA_937863965.1 uncultured Micropruina sp. | reverse complement strand
GCGCCGGTCGAGGCGCCGACCGAACTGATCGAGCGCTACGCGTGGCTCGGCTCGGAACCGGAGTGGGCGGTCGCGCAGAGCGCACAGAGCCTGGACGGCTTCCTGGCCACCCGCACCGGGGACGGCGGGGGACTGTCGGGGGCCGCCGACCACCGCCACCTGCATCGCCTGCGGGCCCTGGCGGACGCCGTCGTGGTCGGCGTCCAGACGGTCGTCAACGACGATCCGCGGTTGACCGTGCGGCTGGTGCCGGGCCGGCACCCGACCCGGGTGGTGCTCGACCCGCAGGGACGGATCCCGCCGGCCGCCCGCGTGCTGGTGGATCCCGAGGCGCCGACCCTGTGGCTGACCGGGCCGGACGTCCGGGTCGCGACGGCTGCTCCGCACGTGCAGCAGGTGCGGCTCGGGCCCGGCCCGTGGCCTCCGGAGGTGGTGTTGCGCCAGCTGCGCGGATACGGCCTGCGTCGCGTCCTGGTCGAGGGCGGCGGCCGGACCGTCTCGTCGTTCCTCGCCGCGAGCGCGTTGGATCGGCTGTACCTGACGACCGTTCCCGTGCTGCTCGGCGACGGCGTGCCCGGCGTCCGGGTGCCGGCTGTCGAACGCATCGCGGACGCCGTCCGCTGGCCGGCTCGCCGGTTCCCGCTCGGCGAGGACAGCTGTGTCGAGCTGACCCTGCGCTAGCCGGGTGGGGTCACCAGCAACTCGACGTGACCGACGCGCACGGTCAGCGCGGCGTCGTCCAGGCTGGTGAGCCGGGTCGTGAGCCAGTCTTCGGCCGCCGGGCCGAGTTGGGGACGCCACTCGACGGCGGCGCCGACCCGTTCGGTCAACAGCCGGCGGACGAGCGGGGCCGAGCCGGCGTCCAGCAGCCACGGGCTGTCGGCGCGCCGCACCGTGAGCCCGAGCGACGCGCAGCCGGCCGCCAGGTGGGCGGCGGCCCGTGGGCCGGGGCGTCCGTCTCGGGACTGGTGGGCGTTGAAGGCCGCGGCGATCGCGTCGTCGTCCGGATGCTGCGGATCGATCCGCAGTGATCCGTCCACGCTCAGGCTGAACAGGCCCGCGACCCGGTGCCGGGCCAGGGCGCCGGCCAGCTCGTCGAGCTCCGCGGTGGTCAGCAGGTCGAGCAGCGCCGAACAGGTGACCAGGCGCGCGCCGGACGCCGCGGCGACCAGCCGGTCGAGTTCACCGATGCCGCCCACGACGCACCGGGCCCCGCGATTCCCGGGTGCGGCCAACAGTTCGGCGTCGTGGTCGAGCAACACCCAGCGGGCCGGAAAGGACAGCCGCGGGGCCAGGTAGGCCCGGTTCGCACCGGTGCCCGCGCCGACGTCGAAGACCGTGACGGGCTCACCGCTCCCGGCCGCCGACGAACTCCACTCGGTGACCAGCCGGGCCGCGCGGTCGCGGGCGGCGGCGTCGGCGGCCCGGCGCAGCGCCAGCCACTCGGCGGCGACCGGGCGCTCGGGGCGGGTCACCCGAGCTCCAGCACCCGGGCGAGCTCGGCGGCAGCCGTGTGCCAGTCCCGCAACCCGGCCCTGGCCGTGCGGGCACGGCCGCGCCACCGTGCCCGGAGTTCCGGATCACCGAGCCAGCTGCGCAAGGCACCCGTCAGGCCGGCGGTGTCGTCGGGTTGCACGACCGCGCCCGGCAGGCCGGACGCCGATCCGCTGGTGAGCGCCTCAACCGCACCGGTGCCGATCCCGACGATCGCGGGAATGCCGTGCGCGAGTGCCTCCGTGACGACCATGCCCCAGGTCTCCGCCCGGGCCGGGTGCAGCAGCAGATCCGAGCCGGCGTAGGCCGCTTCCAGGTCCGGCCCTTCGAGGGCTCCCGTCCAAGTGGCGCGCGCGGGGGACAGGGCGGCCCGGAAGCGTTCGGCGTAGCCGTCGTCCGCTACGGGGCCGACGAAGACCGCCCGCCATGACAGATCGAGACACCCGGCGAGCGCCGCAAGGGTCGTCAGCTGGTTCTTGCGGGAGCCGATGGAGCCCACCTGCAGCAGAACCGGCGGATCGTGCGGGTCGGCCAACGCGGCCCGGTCCACCCCGGGCGGAACGGCGACGATGTCGTCGCGGCCCGTCCGCCGACGCAGGCCGGCCGCCGCGGTGTGGCTGGTCGTCACGACCCGCCGGGCGGCACGCACGCTGCGCCGTTCCCGCCGCTCGAGGTCCCGGCGCCCAGCCTTCGACAGGCCGCCCTCGTCGGCCAGCGGCAGGTGCACCAGCAGGACGGTCCGGCAGCCGCGTCCGGCGGCCTCTTCGAGCAGGTCGGGATGGGCCGCCCCGACCAGCCCGTCGACCAGGGCGACATCCGGCCGGGCCAGAGCGTCGCGCAGCGCGGCCCGCGACTCCTCATCCCCCCGAGGCCAGGGGCCGTCGAGCTGCACGACGTCCGGCGGCGTCCCCGGCCAGTGCGCGCAGACGGAGGCGTTGTAGGCGTGACCCCCGGACGGCGCCGAGGGCCGCGGGACGAGGAACGCCACGGCCATCTACAGCTCCGCGCGGTAGCTGGCCCAGGCGTCCGGATGCTCGCGCAGGGTCACCGACAGCGCGGCGAAACCGGTGACGTCCATGATCGCGATCAGCCGGTCGCAGATGTGCCGCGCCACCACCTCGGTGGTGCTGAAGCGGCCGGCGAACGCCGGGTGGTGGTCCAGGTTGCGGTAGTCGAGGTCGTCCAGCACCTCGCGGAGCCGGGTCGAGGCCTCACCGATGTCGAGAACCACCCCGTGCTCGTCGAGTTCCGTCCGGCTCCAGGTGACCTCGACGACGAAGGTCGCGCCGTGCAGGCCGGCGGCGGGCCCGAAGAAGGCGTCGGGCAGGCTGTGCGCGATCATCACGTGGTCGCGAACGGTCAGCTCGAACATGCACCCTCCCGGGCGGGATAGCTGATCACCTGGCACAGCGCGGTTCCGCGCCCGGCGTCCAGTTCGCGCAGCACGGCCGGCAGTTCGGCGAACGCGGCCGGCGGCGCGAGCAGGGCGTCGAAGGCGGGGTCGCGCAGCAGCTCCAGGGCGAGCGCGAGCCGGTCGGACGTCGTCCGCCGGGCGGCGCGGGCGGGGCCGACCCGGCCCACCTGGCTGGCCCGCAGGGTCAGCCGGCGGGCGTGGAAGTCCGCGCCGAGCGACAGCGCCGGACGGGTGTCACCGAACCAGGACAGCTCGATGACCTCGCCCTCGTCGCCGGCCAGCCGCAGGGCGGTGGCCAGGCCGTCCTCGGTCGCGGAGGCGTGGAACACCAGGTCGCAGTCGCCGGCGGCGTCCTGCGGCGTGACCGGCCGCGCACCCAGCCGTCGCGCGACGGGTGCCTTGGCGGCATCGGTGTCGACGACCTCCAGGCGCCCCAGCGGGAAGCGGCGCAGCAGAGCCGCGACGCTCAGGCCGATCATGCCCGCGCCGACCACCGCGACCCGGTCGCCGATGCGCGGGGCGCCGTCCCAGAGGGCGTTGACGGCGGTCTCGACGGTGCCGGCCAGAACCGCCCGCTCGGTGGGCACGTCGTCGGGTATCACCGTGACCGCCGTCGCGGGTACGAGATACACGTCCTGGTGAGGGTGCAGGCAGAAGACCCTCCTGCCGACGAGGTCCGGCGCACCGGCCTCGACGACGCCGACGCTGAGGTAGCCGTATTTGACCGGCCCCGGCAGGTCACCGGCCTGGAACGGGCAGCGCATCAGGTTCCGTACCGACCCGGGCACCGCGTGCCGGTGCACCAGCAGTTCCGTCCCGCGGCTGATTCCGGACGCCAGCGCCCGGACCCGTACCTGGCCGGATCGCGGCTCGGGGAGCTCCTCGCGCCGAAGCTCGCCGCGGCGGGCCGACACCGTCCAGTACGCCCACGCCTCCACGTCCACACGCTACCCCGACCCGGCGGAATCGGGCTCGGCGCGGCGGCAACGTCACTAACCTGGTGAACATAGCGAGCCGCGAACCGGCTCGCTCGAGCCCACAGCGGGGTGGGCGTGGTCGGTGGTGAAGAGATGGCTGGGATCTTCGTTGTCGATGGTCACGAGCTGGTACGCCGCGGCATCGCCAGCGTCCTCGATGCGCAACCGGATCTCCATGTCGTCGGCGAGGCGTCGACCTGCCGCGATGCGGTCGTCCGGATCGCGGCGACGCGTCCCGATGCGGCGGTGCTGAGCGCGACCCTCCCCGACGGCAGCGGCATCGAGCTGTGCCGCTACATCCGGCAGCACCATCCGGACATCGCATGCCTGGTGCTCAGCGCCGATGACGACGATGACACGATGCTCGCCGCGCTGGTGGCGGACGCGTCCGGATACCTGAGGGAGTCCGTGCGCGCGGCCGAGCTGACCAGCGCGGTGCGCACCGTCGCCGGCGGGCGTCGGCTACCCCACCCGCACGCACCACCGGGGGCGGCGGGGCAGCCGCGCTGCCCCCACGACGAGGACCCGCGATTCCGCTCCCTCGGCCTGCGGGAACGGCAGATCCTCGCGCTCATCGCGGAAGGCCTCACGAACCGGCAGATCGCCGACCGGCTGGGGCTGGCGGAGAAGACCGTGAAGAACTACGTGTCGACGCTGCTGTGCAAGCTCGGTTTCGAACACCGCACCCAGGCAGCCGTCTTCGAGGTCGAGCGACTGAACGAGCAGGGCCGGGTCGGCGCCGGGCGTTGGTGACCGGCGTTCCGCGGAGGCGGCGCTGGCGCCGCTACGCCTCCGCCTCGTCGTCCGTCCGGGCGTGCATGATCAGGACGGGGCAATGCGCATGCTGGGCACAGGAGTTGCTCACCGATCCGAGCAGCAGGCCGGTGAAACCGCCATGCCCGCGGGTGCCCAGGACCAGCATCCCGCAGTGGCGGCTGAGGCCGATCAGGGTCCGCGCGGCGGGTCCGGGAAGGACGGTCCGGGTCAGCCCCGCCGGCGGGGAGTCGCCGAAGGCCCGGCGGACCGCCTCATCGAGGATCGCCGCCGCGTCCCGCTCCGGCGTCCACTCGACGAGGACCACGGGCTCGCTGAACGCCGGATAGGACCAGATGGTCACGGCCTCCAGGCCGGTGTCGAGGGCGGTCGCGAGGCGCGCGGCGTAGCGCAGCGCCGCGATGGAGGACGGCGATCCGTCCACTCCGACGACCACACGATTGGTGTCGATGTTCTCGGTCATGACTCCAGCGTCCTCCTCGCCACTGGTGTCGGACGGGACCAAAGTCCCCCCGTCGTCGACACACCTGGTGCCCGGGTGCGGCGAGGGAGGATGGACTCTCCAGGACGGCCAGGACCCGGCGTCCGGAGCAGGCCGAAGAAGGAGCGGGATGGAACTCTTCCTCGATCCGGACGACGGACGGGGAAGCGCCTCAGTCCACCCGATTGATCGGGTGTCCTGCGGAGAACGCGCGAATGTTGTCCCCGATCATCGCCACCAGGCGCTGCCTCGTCTCCAGGCCCCGCCAGCCCATGTGCGGCGTGATGATGACGTCGTCCATCGTGAACAGGGGGCTGGCGTCGTCGAGCGGTTCGACCTCCTGCACGTCCAGGCCGGCGCCGGCGATCACCCCCGCGCGCAGCGCCTCGATCAGCGCCGCCTCGTCGATCAACGCACCCCGTGCCGTATTGATCACGTAGGCGGTGGGCTTCATCAGTGCCAGTGTCCGGCGGTTGATCAGGTGTCTCGTCGCATCGTTCAGCGGGCAGTTGAGCGAGATGAAATCGCTGTGCGCGAAGATCTCGTCGTTCGTCGTGAAGTGAATCCCGTCAACGTCCGCCCGTGGGCTCCTGGTGGAGACCAGGATGTTCATTCCCAGCGCCTGCGCGATCTTGATCGTCTCGCGTGCGATATTCCCGTATCCGACGACGCCGAGGGTCTTTCCGTTCACCTCGACGTGGTCCACCATCAGGTGGTCGTGGAAATTGGCCCGATTCCCCTCGGCGAGCATGCGGATCTGCTTCTGCATCGAGCTGGCCAGGCTCAGGATCAGCAGGATCGCGGTGTGGGCCACGCGGGCGGTGCTGTAGGCGGGGATGTTGCAGACCGCGATGCCCCGCTCGCGTGCCGCGTCGAGGTCGATGTTGTTGTAGCCGGTACCGGCCTCACAGATCAGCCGGACGCTGTCGGGGAACCTGCGGATGATGTCGCCGCCGACCTTCATTTCCTTGGTGACGACGATGTCGAACCCCGCCACGCGCTCGAGGATCTGGTCTTCCGGTGTCTCGTCGTGGATCACCACCTCGGAGGCGATCTGGTGATAATCGACGTTCCCGTCGTAGTTCACCAGGCCGGCGTTCAACACCACCGTCTTGTCGTTCACCATCTCATCTCCCTTGATTCGACTCGACCTCAGTCGTACACCGGTTCATGTTTCCGCGCATCGACCTCACAGCCGCTCCCGCAGCCCGGACGCCCGGCGCGCCGTCCGCTCGACGGCGGCGGCGAGCGCGTCCGGCGTCCCGATCAGGTGGACGGCGTCGCGGGCCCGGGTGACCGCGGTGTACAGCAGCTCGCGGGTGAGCAGGGGAGAGCTGACCGGCGGCACCACCAGGGTCACCTCGGCGAACTGGCTGCCCTGCGATTTGTGCACGGTGAGGGCGTCCACCGACTGGGTGGGGCCGAGCAGGTCGGGGCTGAGCGCCTTGTCGACGCGTCCGGCGAAGTGCACCACCGGGCGTCCGGAGTGCAGCAGCACCACGCCGGTGTCCCCGTTCCACAGCCCCCAGTCGGACTGGTTGGACGTCACCAGCAGCGCCCGGCCGGCATGCCATTCGCCCTCGGCGCCGAAGCCGGCCACGGAGGCGCGCAGCCAGTACTCGACCTGGCGCGCCCACGTGGCGGCGCCGAAGGGACCGTGCCGGTGGGCGCAGAGCAGCCGGTGCCGGTCGAGCAGGTCGAGCGCGGACGCCGCGTCACCGGCCACCGCGGCTGCGTGGATGGCCCGGCCGGTGTGCACGACGCGGGCGCGCAGGGCGTCCTGGGCCCGGTCGGGGTCGGTCAGCGTCAGGTGCGGATCGCCCGCGGCGAGCAGGCCGAGCACCGTGCCGGCGTCGCCGTCGCGGACGGCCGCCGCCAGCCGTCCCAGCACGCCGGCGAAGCGGTAGTTGCGGTTCAGCCGGACGACGGGGCTGGCACCGCCCGTACCCGTCCACCGGGCATGGGTCAGGTCGGCGAGCACGGCGCCGGCGGAGACCGAGCTGAGCTGGTCGGGGTCGCCGACCAACACCAGCCTGGTGGCCGGGCCGAGGGCGTCCACGAGTTGCGCCATCTGGGTCAGCGACACCATCGACAGCTCGTCGACGATCACCGCGTCGTGTGGCAGCGGGTTGGCCGCGTTGAACCGGGGCGTGGCGCGCCGCCGCGGCGTCCAACCGATCAGGCGGTGCACGGTGGACGCGCTCAGGGTGGTGATCCAGGCGGCGACGTCGGGCGGCAGCTGGGCGGCGGCGTCCCGGAGCGCCTCGTCCATCCGGGCGGCGGCCTTCCCGGTGGGAGCGGCGAGGGCGATCCGCCGGACGCCCTGCCGGAACAGCAGGGCGAGCATGCGGGCGATGGTGGTGGTCTTGCCGGTGCCGGGCCCGCCGGCCAGCACGGTCAGGCCCGAGGTGGCCACGTGCTCGACGGCGCGCCGCTGATCGGGGTCGGCGTCGGGGCCGAACAGCTCGTCGAGGAGGGCTTCGAGTGCG
The DNA here is from genome assembly GCA_937863965.1 of uncultured Micropruina sp. Lineage (GTDB taxonomy): Bacteria > Actinomycetota > Actinomycetes > Propionibacteriales > Propionibacteriaceae > Micropruina. The sequence continues at coordinate 8,218 of CALMIQ010000059.1, read as the reverse complement.
TCCGCGTCGATGCCCGGCGGGCTGGCGAGGGTGCGTTCGATCAGCGCGGCGCGGACCCGTTCCTCATGCTCCCAGTACCGGGTCAGGTACAGCCGGTCGCCCACCAGGCGGGCCGGGCGCCGCAGGTCGCCCGCCGGGTCGAGGGCGACCAGCGGGCTGACCCGCAACGCCTCACGCCACTCGGCCTCCGAGGGCCAGAGCTCCTCGGGCACCTCGACCAGCTCGTCGTCGCGACCGGTGACGGTGGCGCGCACCCGGTCGAGTTCGAGGCAGACCGAACCCGCCCGCAGCGCCCGGACGGCGAGCGCCAACGCGAGCTGGACCCGCTGATCGGACTCGCCGTAGAGCAGCGACAGGTGCCGGACGGGATGCAGGTCGGCCCATTCCAGGACGCCGAGCGCATGGAACTCGCCGACCAGTCCGTCGGCGGCCACCGACAGTTCCGGGTCACGCATCGGTCGCACCTCCGCCCAGCAGCCGGGACAGCTCCGCCACCAGCGCCGCCGGCGGATTCCAGGCGAACACGCCCGTCTCCGGCCCCGCATCGACGCCGCCCATGCCGCGGACGAACAGGTACAGCACCCCACCGAGGTGCCGCTCCGGCTGGTAGCCGGCCAGCCGTCCGGCCAGGAAGCGGTGCAGCGCGACGCAGTACAGCAGCGCCTGCAGCGGGTAGTGGCTGGCGCACATCGCGGTCACCATCGGCCCCTGCGCGTAGTGGCCGAGGGTGAGGTCGTCGCCGCCGAGCCGGTTGGTCTTGTAGTCGACGACCAGGAAGCGGGGCCGCTGCGGATCGCCCACCCGCAGCACCGCGTCGATGCTGCCGGTCAGGAACCCGCGCAGCGGCTGGCCGGCCAGCGCCGGGTCGGCGAGCAGGGCGGGATAGCCGACCAGCGGATCGTCGGCCGGAAGCTGCCGGTGCAGCAGGGTGGCGATGTCGCCGAGGGTGAGCGGTGCGGCCGGTTCCATCGGCAGGTCGAAGGTGAGTTCGGCGAGCCGGTCGGCCAGCGGCAGCTCGGCCAGGCTGCGCCCGTCGGCCAACGGGCCGAGCGGGGTGGCGAACGCCGGCAGCAGCGACTCGACCAGCTGGTCGGCCGCCACGCCGGGCAGCGGGAACCGGGGCAGCCATTCCGCCGCCGCCCGCGCCAGGTTGCCGCGCAGCGTGCCGGGGTCGGGCCCGGGATCGACCTGCTCGAACAGGGCGTGGACCAGGGTGCCGAACTGAGTGCCGCCCGGCAGGTCACGCATCGGCGACGGCGTCGCGGCCGGCCCGGACGGCGCGGCGCCCTGCGGTTCCTCGGGCTCGTCGAGCAACAGCGGCGCGTCGTGGTGCACGCCGGCGGTCAGGCCGGAGTAGGACGTCCGGCGCCAGTCGGCGTCGATGGAGCGGCCGAAGCCGAGCGCCCGCAGTGCCGGCGGCCGGCGCGCGGCCGGCGGGGCCGGCGGCCTGGTGCGGAGTTCGATCGGTCGCACCTCGATGCCCGGGGTGCCGCGCAGCCAGTCGAGTTCGCCGGGGGCGAGCGTTCCGGGCGGGACGTCCAGCGGGTAGCGCGCGGCGGGCACGGACGCCCCGGCGCCGCGGGCGCGGTACAGCACCCGTTGCAGCGCCGAATCGGCGGTCTGTTCCGTGCGCGCCCACCAGGCCCGCACCTGGCAGCGGGCACGGGTGAACGCCACGTAGAGCAGCCGGAGCTCCTCCTCGTCGTCCTCGAGCCGGGCACGCCGGTAACGGTCGGCGCGGCCCGGCGCGTCGATGCCGCCGAGGTCGACCACCGCCCGGCCCTGCTCGTCGTGGAACAGCAGCGCGCCGCCGTCGTCGCCGCTGGACCCGAACGGCTTCCACAGGTCGGGCAGCAGCACGATCGGGTACTGCAGGCCCTTGGCCCGGTGCACCGTCTTGACCTGGACGGCGCGCGAATCGGTCTCCAGCCGGCGGGTCCGTTCGCTCTCGGCGGCGGGCCGTTTCAGCTGCTCGGCGAGCCATTCGGCCAGCCAGGTGGCGCTCGGCCGCTCGTGCCCGGACGCCTCGTGCAGCAGTTCGGCGACGTGCCGGAAGTCGGTCATCAGCCGCTCGCCGTCGGGCCGGGCCAGCACCCGGTCGATGAAGTCCGTCTCGGCTCCGATCGCGGCGAACAGGGCGGCCACCCCCGCGGTGTGCAGGATGCGGTCCCACTGCCGCAGGGTCGCCGTCCAGCCGGCCACCCGCTGTTCGTCGGCGCTCGCCAGGTCGGCCAGGGACGCCTCGAAGAACGCCGTCCGGACGGCCTTGCGCAGATCGCCGCGCCACCCCGACGCCAGCGCCCGCAACAGCGACAGCCAGTCCTTGGCGGCGGGGGAGGAGAAGATGCTCTCGGCACCGCTCAACGCGACCGGGACGCCGCGCGCGCGCAGGGCGTCCGCCACCTTCTGGGCGAACGGATTGGTGCGCACCAGGACGGCGATGTCGCCCGGATCGACCGGACGCCAGCCCGGCCCACCGGGCAGGTCCTCGTCGAACAGCTCGTGGTCCTCGAGCAGGGCACGCACTTGGCCGGCGACGTCGGCGACCACCTGGTCGCGGGCGTGGGTCCACTTCTGCTGCTGGTCGATGGTGGTGAGGACGACCGGCGCAACCTCCTCCCCGGCATGCCGCAGCCCGCAGGCGGGCCGGTCGGCGCTCACCGGGCGCACGTCGATGCCGTGGCCGAGCCGCAGCCCCTCGAACAGGGTGCCCAGGGCGCTGACCAGGGCCGCGTCGCTGCGGTAGTTGCGGCTCAGCCCGAAGCGCTCGGTGGCACCGTCGGCGGCCCGCAGGTAGGCCTGCACGTCGGCCCCGCGGAAGGTGTAGATGGCCTGCTTCGGATCACCGATCAACACCATCGGGCGGTGTCCGTCGAACAGCCGCCGCAGGATCTCCCATTGCACCGGATCGGTGTCCTGGAACTCATCCACCAGCACGTAGTCGACGCCGCCGCGCAGGCGCCGGCAGGCGTCCGCACCGGTGATCGGGTCGGCCAGCGCGGTTTGCAGCCGGAGCAGCTGGTCGTCGAAGGTGAGCACCCCCAACCGGTGCCGGCGTTCGGCGGAGGTCGCCCGGACCTGCTCGGCGAACCGGATCCGTTCCGCGGCCGGGTTGGGCGCGTCGGCGGGCACGATCGTGCGCAGCGCGTTCTCGACCGCGTCGCGGGCCAGCCGGTCGGCGCCGTTGCGCTCGTCCCACTCGTTGCGGTCGGTCAGCGGTATCGGCGGGCGCCGTTGCGCGAAGGCATAGCGCCGCAGGTACTCGTCGACGGCGACCTCGCGCACCAGCGGACGCAGATCGGGCAGCAGCGTGCCGGACGGGTCGCTGGTGGCGAGCACCCCGAGCCGGGTGTACATGGACTGGCAGAACTCGTGAATGGTCATCACGGCCGCGGTGTCGAAGCCGGCGACGGCCCGCTGCAGGTTCGCTCGCACCCCGGCGTCGGTGGCCCCGGCGACCGCCTTCAGCAGGTGCTCGCGGACGCGGGAACGAAGTTCGCGGGTGGCGTCCCGGCCGAAGGTGACCAGCAGCAGCCGGTTGACGGTGGTGCTGCCGGCGCCCAGCAGCGTGACCGCCACGTCGGCGATCGCATGCGTCTTCCCGGTGCCGGCGGACGCCTCCAGCACGGTCGTGCCCGCACCCAGCGGACGCCTCGGATCGAACTCGTCGAAGCGGTCCATCAGCGCACCTCGTGGTCGGTCAGCGGCTGCCAGATCAGCCGGGCGGCGGCGCAGGCCAGCACCGTCTCGCCGGGCTGGTCGAGGTCGTCGGGCCCGATGCCGACGGCCAGCAGATCCTCGACGGCCGGGTAGAACATCGGCCAGGCCGGATCGCCCCAGGTGCGGTACGACTTGGCGAGTTCCCCCTTCTGCTGGAACGGGTCCCTTCCGTCGGCGAGCATCTCGGCCAGCCGCGCGCCGAACTGGGCCGGCAGGGGCAGCGGGGCGTCCAGGCCGAGCCGGTACAGCCGCACCCATCGGCACAGCAGTGCATGCGCCACCTCGGGTTCGGGTCCGCGCAGCCGCAGCCGCCAGTTGCGGGCCACCGCCGCGGCCCGCCAGGTCTGCCCGGTGGCGGCGGTCAGGGCGATCAGCCGGAGCCAGATCGCGAGTCGATGGCGCGGCCCCAGCTTGGAGTAGGTCGCGTCGACGATCAGGTCCTGCTGGGTCGAGACGCGGCCGGTCAGCCGGACCGGCCCGCAGTCGACGATCAGGTCGTGGTGGACGACGGGGACGTCCGGCGGCACCGGCAGGTTGCCCATGATGCGGTGCACGGTCGTGGCGACGTCGTCCAGGAGGCGATTGCCCAGTTCACCGGGCGGCACCTGGCCGCGCAGCCATTCGGCGCGGACGGCGTCCTCGCGGCTGTGACCCTCGCGGGCCAGGGTGAGCATCCGGTTGCCGACCGCCCATTGCTCCAGGCCGTTCAGCTCGATCGGCACCTCTTCCCCGGCGTCCTCCGACTCGCCGAGGTTGAGGTCGCAGCGTGCCCGCAGGAAGTGCCGGGCCGGGTCGGACGCCAGCGCGATCAGGTCGTCCAGGGTCACCTCGGTGAGCGGTCCCGCCGGCGGCACGGCGGTCTCGGCCGTCAGTTCGCGGCGGGGGCCGGTCAGGGCGCGCGCCCCGCGCAGCCCCGCCGGGTCGTAGCTCGTCGGATTGCCCACGGCTCCGAACAGGGTGGGGCTGAACGGCTGCAGGGGGTGCTGGTGTGGCCACACGCCGCCCTCGGCCAGCACGTCGAGCAGGTCGGCAAGGGCGGCGGGCGGCGGCACCTTCTCGTTGGTGAGCGCCGACCGTCCCTGGTGGACGAGCACCAGAGCCTGTCGCGCGGCACCGACCGCGTCGGCCAATGCCTGCCGGTCCTCGGCCGCCGGATCGGGCTCGCCCGGCCGGGGATCGCGCAGCAACAGATCGTCGCCGTCGCGTTCGCCGCGTCCCGGGAAGACCCCGTCATCGAGGCCGAGCAGGCAGATCACCCGGTACGGGACGCCCCGCAGCGACCGCAGCGAGCAGACGGTCAAGGCGCCGTTGCCGAAGGTCGAGCGGGCCCGACCCCGCTCGAACTCGTCGGTCACCAGGGCGGTCAGGTCGGCCAGGTTCAGCGTGGCGTCGCCGGCGCCACGCTCGGCGAGTTCGGCGAGCCGCAGCTGGGCGTCGGTGCGTTGCCAGGCGGCGTCGCCGCTGGTCAGGGTGAAGTCGTCGACGGCCTGCTGGAGGCGCTGCACCCAGCCGGCCAGCGTCGTGGGGGTCTCGGCGGCGGTGGCGAACAATCCGAGCCGGGCCAGCAGCTCGGCCAGGCCGCCCAGCCCCTCGAGGTCGCGATCCTCGACGTCGTGCAGGGGCAGGGTGGTGCCGACCACCGGCAGCCGGTCTTCGCCGAGTGCGACGCCGAGCAGCATCCGCTGCAGCCCGGCCATCCAGGTGTTCTGCCGCAGGTTGCCCAGGCCGTACCGGTCACGATGCCGGGCCGACAGACCCCAGCGCACCCCGGACTCGGCCGTCAGCTGACCGAGCCTCTCGAGCGACTCGGTGTCGAATCCGAAGCGTGCCGCCACGGCCGGCTGACCGCACAGATCGAGCACCCCGGCGAGGGTGGCCCGGGACTCGACGATGCCGAGCAGGTGCACGACGAAGCCGAGCACGGGATTGCTGTCGGCCGAGCTGCGGTCGGCGAGCTGCACCCGGAAGTCGTTGGCGGGGTGCCGTCCGGGAACGTCGGCGGGCAGCCGGAAGGCGGCCGTGATCAGTGGCGCGGCCGCGTTCAGGTTGGCGCACCCGACGGCGATATGGCGGGGTTCGAGCGTGGGGTCGGACGCCAGCAGACCGGTGATCGCGTCGCGCAGGATCTCCACCTGCCGGTCGAGGCCGTGCCCGGCATGCACCTGCACGCTGCCGTCCGGAGGCGGTGGGAGGACGTCGTGCCCGGCCAGCCGGCCCTGCAGCCAGCCGAGGGTTCCGGACGACGCCCGCGCGCCGCCGGCCAGCAGCTGGTCGCGCGCCCGCGACAGCAGGGGGAGTTGCGCCCCGGACTCGAAAGCGCTCAACCGGGTGGCCCGGTCTGCCGACGGCAGCGCCGGCCAGGACGCCGCGGTGACCTGCCGCAGGGACACGTGGATCGCGCGATGCTCGGCCAGTGCGGACAGGATCTCCACCCACCAGGGTGAGAGCGAGTCGGGCTGTACGAAGGACAACATCGGCGGCAGCGCCAGGCGCTCGGGGCGTTCGCGCAGACCCGCCAGGAAGGCGTCCCGCTCGGCCAGCGGATCTGCCCGCTCGACCAGCCGCCGCCACAGCACCGGTTGCCAGCTGTCGAAACCCAACGGGCGGCCCTGCTCATCGCAGTCGTCGCCGGCGCTCCAGCGGGCCACCAGCGCGGGCCGCCACTCCAGATACCGCTCGAACAGCCGGGCGATGCGGCGTCCGACCCGGTAGCCGTCGCGCGAGTTGGAGAGGTGCCGGCGCAGCTGGGTCAGCTCGGCGAGGTCGTCGCGTTCCTTCACGACCGCCAGCAGCCGCCAGGCCAGCCGCCGGGCGCGCCAGGCGGCCAGCGGTTCGCCCAGGTCGCGCAGCAGCCGCGCGGGCGTGACGAAGTCGATGCCGGCGCAGATGCCCTCGCCGGGGCGTCCGAGCCGGTGCGCCAACTCGTTGGTGAGCCAGCGCCGCAGGTGCGCGTGCGGCGCCACCACCAGGTCGGTGGCGAACGGGTCGGGTCGCGCACCGTCGAGCCGGGACGCCAGTTCGGCGGCCAGCGCGGAGGCGTCGTCGCTGCGGTGAAGGAAGAGTCCGGTCATGCTGGGCAACACCCTAGGGGGCGCCTCGGACAGTTCTCGGCCGGTAGCGGCTCAGCCGGTGTCGGCGGCGCGTCCTACAGTGTCTGGGTGCCCGATCCCGACGCCCTGCTGGCCGCCCTCGACCCCGAGCAGCGGGCGGTGGCGACCACCTTCGGCGTGCCGGTCGCGGTGATCGCGGGCGCCGGAACCGGCAAGACCCGGGCGATCACCCACCGGATCGCCTACGGCTGCGCGACGGGTGGCTACGACCCGGTCGCCGTGCTCGCGGTCACCTTCACCACCCGGGCCGCGGGCGAGCTGCGCGGGCGGCTGCGCGGCCTGGGCTTCCCGCGGGTGCAGGCCCGCACCTTCCACTCCGCCGCGTTGCGGCAGGCGCAGTACTTCTGGCCGGCGGCGATGGGGCACGAGCTGCCGCGGGTCAGCGACCAGCGCGCCGGCATGATGGCCGAGGCGGCCGGACGGCTGCTCGGCCACCGCGCCGAACCGGGCACGCTGCGCGACCTGCTCACCGAGGTCAGCTGGGCGAAGGTCAGCAACGTGCCGCCCGCCGACTACGCCGAACTCGCCGCCGCGCAGGGCCGCGAGGTGTCCGGGGTGGACGCCACCGGGGTGGGCCGCATCTACGCCCGCTACGAGCAGGTGAAGGGCGACCGCGGGGTGATCGACTTCGACGACGTCCTGCTCTGCGCGGTGGCGCTGCTGACCGACCACGACGACGTCCGCACCCAGGTGCGGCGCACCTACCGGCATCTGGTGGTCGACGAGTACCAGGACGTCAGCCCGCTGCAGCAGAAGCTGCTCGAGCTGTGGCTGGGGGAGCGGCCCGACCTGTGCGTGGTCGGCGACCCGGCACAGACCATTCACTCCTTCGCCGGCGCCCGCGCCAGCTACCTGACCCGGTTCGCGGTGCGGCATCCGGACGCCGCCGTCATCCGCCTGGTCCGCGACTACCGCTCTACGACGCAGGTGGTCGCGATGGCCAACCGGGTGCTGCACGCGCAGGGGCCGGCCGAGGGCGTCCGGCTGGTGGCGCAGGGCGGTGACGGTCCCGAGCCGCGGTTCAGCCAGTCCGCCACCGAGACCGACGAGGCCGCCCAGGTGGCGCGCTGGTTGGCCGGCCTGATCGCCGACGGCGTCCCGCCCGGCGAACTGGCCGTGCTGTACCGCATCCACGCGCAGTCGCCGGCCTACGAGGCGGCCCTGTCGAAGGCGGGCGTGCCGTTCACCCTGCGGGCCTCCGAGGGGTTCTTCCAGCGGCCCGAGGTGCGGAACGCGATCGTTGCCCTCAAGGGTCAGCAGAACGCCGGCGCCGGCGACCTGGCCACCGCCGTCCGCGGCGTCCTGGCCGGCCAGGGCTGGACGGCGGAACCACCCGCCGGCCAGGGCCAGGCCCGGGAACGCTGGGAGTCGCTGGCGGCTCTGCTCGG
>CALMIQ010000058.1 GCA_937863965.1 uncultured Micropruina sp. | reverse complement strand
TCTTGTCCGCGCCGCCGGGGTGCCGGCTGATCCACGAGGTGAGGTCGTAGACGTCGCCGTCGACCGCCGCCCAGCAGTCCTGCTGGGTGTTGTGCTCGGCGACCTCGGACATCCGGTAGCCGGTGGACGCCGATCCGCTCGGTGAAGCGGCCGTGGAGGCCGAGGGCGAGGGGGCGGCGCCGCAGCCGGTCAGAACGAGGGCCGTCAGGGGCGCCAGGAAGAGGCCGGTGCGTAGCTTCACGCGGCGAAGCATATCGGGGTCGACTTCGGGTGGACTATGACAGCGCCGCTCGGTGGAGCTATCTGAGAGATCAAACATCCTTGTCCGGGCGGTTATTTCAAATCTCAACCAGGTCTGGTCTGCGGGGCAGTCGCCAACTAGGCTCCGAGACGTGCCCACCCATCGCACCTCGCGTCCGGCGGGGCGCCTGCGTCACGGCCGGCTCGCGGGCCTGCTGCTGGCGCCCAGCCTGTTCGGGCTGGCGGCGTTCCTGCTGTTCCCGATCCTGGTGGTCATCTGGCTGTCGCTGAACCGGTGGGATCTGCTGAGCCCGATGCGGTTCGTGGGGCTGGCCAACTACGCCGACGTGCTGACCGACCCGACCTTCGGCAACTCGATGCTGCGCACGGTGATCTTCGTGCTGTCGGTGATCCCGCTGCAGACGGGGCTCGGCCTGTTCCTGGCCGTCCTGCTCTCCCGGGGTCTGCCTGGCTCGGGGCTGTTCCGGGTGATCTACGTCATCCCGTGGATCTGCGCACCCCTGGCGCTCGGCGTGGTCTGGAAGTGGATCCTGGCCCCCTATGACGGGGCCCTGAACAACCTGCTCGGCATCGGGGTCGAGTGGCTGTCCGACCCGGCGTTGGCGATGCCGGCGGTCGCCGGGGTGACCATCTGGTCGCAGGTCGGCTACACGACGCTGTTCTTCATGGCGGGCCTGGCGGCGATCCCCGAACAGGTGCTCGAGGCCGCCCAGCTGGACGGCGCCGGCGGCTGGCAGACCTTCTGGCAGATCAAGCTGCCACTGCTCGGGCCGACACTGTTCTTCGTCCTGGTCACCGGCGTGATCTCGGCGTTCCAGGCCTTCGACCAGATCTACGCGCTGACGCCCAACGGCGGCCCCGAGGGCACCACCGACGTGATCGCCAGCCGGATCTACCTGGAGGCGTTCCAGGGCGGCTTCAACCTGGGCCGGGCCTCGGTGATGGCGCTGCTGCTCTTCGTCATCCTGGTCGTGGTCACCCTGGTGCAGCAGCGCTACTTCGCCGAGAGGATCACCTATGACCTCAGTTGAGCAGCGCGCGGACGCCCGGACGCCGAGCGCGGCCGTCCCGGCGTCCGATCGGGGCCGTCGGATTCCGGACGCCGGCCGGCTCCGCAGGCGGGGACGGCTGGCCGATCTGGCCACCTACCTGGTGCTGGTGGCCGGGGCGCTGCTCACCCTGGGCCCCTTCGCCCTCAGCTTCATGACCGCCTTCAAGTCGCCGCTGCAGTTCGCCTCCGAGCCAGCGCTGAGCCCGCCGAACCCGATCACCCTGGAGAACTTCGGCACGCTGTTCAGCGGCAGCTACAGCTTCATCTCACCGATCGCGGTGACCGCCCAGATGGTGCTGGTCATCCTGGTCGGCCAGCTGGTCTTCTCGATCATGGCCGCCTACGCCTTCGCGAAGCTGCGGTTCGCGGGTCGTGACGCACTGTTCTGGGTCTACCTGGCGACGCTGATGATCCCGCAGGTGGTGATCGTCATTCCGCTGTACGTGATGATGGCGCAGACCGGCCTGCGCAACTCGTTCTGGGCGCTGGTGCTGCCGTTCATGTTCGGCTCGCCCTATGCGGTGTTCCTGCTGCGCGAACACTTCCGGAGCATTCCCGACGATCTGATCGCCGCGGCCCGGATCGACGGCGCCGGCGACTGGCGCATCCTGTGGCAGATCGTGGCGCCGATGTCGCGCGGGATCATCGCGACCCTGGCGATCATCACCGTGGTCAGCCACTGGAACAACTTCATGTGGCCGCTGATCATCACCACCGGACGCGACTGGCAGGTGATCACCGTGGCCACGGCGAATCTGCAGAGCCAGTACAACGCCAACTGGACGCTGGTGATGGCGGCCACCACCGTGGCGATGGCGCCGCTGCTGGTGATCTTCGCGGTCTTCCAGCGCACCATCGTGAACTCGATCTCGCTGACCGGCTTCAAGTGATGATGTCGGCGGCAGGTGATGTGATGGACACACACGAGGTTCAAGGAGGAAATACGTGAGATCGGCACACACGCTGGGTCGTCGGACGTTCGTGACCGCAGTGGCGGCCGCGGTGGCCCTGGGCGCCGCCGGCTGTTCGCCCGCCCAGCAACAGAGTCAACCCAGCGCCCCGGCGGGCGGTGAAGCGGTGACGGTGACCGTCCGGTTGTGGGACGAACAGGTGCAGAAGGCGTACGACGCCTCCTTCGCCGAGTTCACCAAGCAGAATCCGAACATCACCGTGAAGACCGTGCTGGTGCCCTGGGCCGACTACTTCACCAAGCTCCGCAACGACGTCAGCGGCGGTAACGCCGACGACATCTTCATGATGAACGGCTCCTACCTGCAGCCCTACGTGACCTCGGGCAGCCTGCTGGAGATCGGCGCCGATTTCGCGTCGCAGAAGGCCGACTGGGTGCCGGCCGCGGTGGAGCAGTACACCCGCGACGGCAAGCTGTGGGGTGTTCCGCAGCTCACCGACGGCGGCATCGCCGTGTACTACAACAAGACGCTGCTCGCCGACGCGGGCGTCACCCCCGAGCAGCTCACCGGGCTGGTCTGGGCGCCGGGCGGCGGCAGCGCCGACACCCTGCTGCCGATCCTGAAGAAGCTGACCGTCGACACCGCCGGCAAGCGCGGCGACGAGAGCGGCTTCAACGGAGCCAAGCCCAAGCAGTGGGGCTACTCGGCCGCGCAGGATCTGCAGGGCATCTATTACAACTACATCGGCTCCAACGGCGGCCAGTTCCAGGACCCGAGCGGCACGTTCGTGTTCTCCTCGGCCGAGTCGGCCGAGGCGTTCCAGTACATCGTCGACCTGATCAACGAGCACAAGGTGTCGCCGGCGGCGTCCAACACCAACAACAACGGCGACTTCACCCGCGACCAGTTCCTGCAGGGCAAGATCGCGTTGTTCCAGTCCGGCGTCTACAACCTGAAGAACGTCGCCGACGGGGCGAAGTTCGAATGGGGGATCGCGCCGTTGCCGGCCGGCCCGAAGGGCGCGGTGTCGGTGGTGAACTCGGTGATCGTGGCGGGCAACGCCAAGTCGAAGAACCTGGACGCCACCACCAAGGTGCTGCAGTGGATGGGCTCCACCGAGGGCGCGAAGTTCATCGGCTCGTCGGGCGCGGCGATGCCCGCGGTGATCAGCGCACAGTCGGCGTTCGACGACTTCTGGAAGGGCAAGAACGTCGACCCGTCGCAGTTCGCCGCGCAGGGCAAGCTGCCGTCGATCTCGGCTCCCGCGGGCGAGAACTACGGGGCGGCGTTCACGGCCTGGAAGCCGACCTTCGACGAGATCTTCCTCGGCCGCACCCCGGTCGCCGAGGGTCTGAAGAAGGCCGAGGCCGCCGCCAACAAGGCGAACGAGTCGTAGGGCCGCGACACTGAGCGGACGCCGTGACGGGCGCCCCCGGGCCGGACCCGGCTCGGGGGCGCCCGTCCGTCGCTCTCAGCCGGTCAGTGCCCCGGTGACCAGGTTGATCGTGGTGGCCAGGATGGCCAGCCCGAACACGTAGGAGAACAGGCAGTGCCGCAGCGCCACGGCGCGCACCGAGGCGCTCTGGACGGCGGTGTCCGAGACCTGGTAGGTCATGCCCAGGTTGTAGCTG
>CALMIQ010000057.1 GCA_937863965.1 uncultured Micropruina sp. | reverse complement strand
CCCCGGCGTGTCCGGAGACTTGCTGGTTTGATTCCTTCAGCTTGCTGCTGAGGGTTGTTGTTGAGCGTAGTGGACCTGTTCCAGGACGGCTGGGGGCATGTCGCCGCAGTACTGGTTGAGTCGGCGGTGGTTGTACCAGTTGACCCAGTCGGCAGTGGCAGTCTCGACGGCGTCGACGTTGCGCCAGGGGCTGCGACGGCGGATCAGTTCGGTCTTGTAGAGGCCGTTGATGGTCTCGGCCAACGCGTTGTCGTAGGACGAGCCAACGGCACCCACGGATGGCTTGATACCTGCCCGGCCGAGCCGTTCGGAGTAGGCCACCGACAGGTACTGGACGCCGCGGTCGTTGTGCGCCACCAGCTGCTCGAACTCGTCACGGTTGTCCTGCTGGCGGGTCCAGATAGCGTGCTCGATGGCGTCCAGGACCAGGTCGGTGGTCATGCTGGTCGCGGTGCGCCCGCCGAGGATCCGGCGGGCGTAGGCATCGATCACGAACGCGACATAGACCCAGCCGGCCCAGGTCGACACGTAGGTGAAGTCGGCCACCCATAGCCGGTTCGGCGCCAACGGCTCGAACTTGCGTTTGACCAAGTCATCAGGGCGGGGACCGAGGCCGGCGATGGTGGTGCGTTTCACCTTGCCACGCACCACACCGGCCAGCCCGGCGGCTTTCATCAGCCGCCCCACGGTGCAACGCGCCACCGGGATCCCTTTCCCGGTTCAGCGCCAGCCACACCTTGCGCGGGCCATAGACGCCGTAGTTGTCGCGATGCACCCGCCGAATGTGCTCCAACAGGGCGGTGTCGCGTTCCTGCCGTTTGCTGGGCAGCTTGTCGCGCCACTCGTAATAGGTCGACGGGGCGATCTTCACGCCGTGCTCGGACAACACCGCACAGATCGGCTCAACCCCCCATCGCAGCCCGCCGTCGGCGGGTGTGTGGTCGGCGTGCTCGCGGATGAAGTCCACGATCACTGCCCGGGCCGGTCGAGCTCGGCCGCGAGGAAAGCCGAGGCTGCTTTCAGGATCGCGTTCGCCCGTTTCAGCTCGGCATTCTCCCGCTTCAACCGTTTGATCTCTACCGACTCCTCCGACGTCGTGCCGGGCCGAGCACCCTGATCGACCTCGGCCTGCCGCACCCACTTGCGGACCGTCTCCGCAGTCGAGATCCCGAGCAACTCCGCCACCCGGGCCATCGCCGCCCAGTCGGTGGCCTGATCTCGGCATACATCCGGATCGCCCGCTGCTTCAACTCAGCCGGATACCTCTTGTGCGTGTTCCCTGACATGACCCCAACCTTCCCAAGG
>CALMIQ010000056.1 GCA_937863965.1 uncultured Micropruina sp. | reverse complement strand
GCTTGGCGTTGCGCTGCCAGTCCTTGAGCACCTTGACCTTGAGGTCGAGGTGGACGGGGGTGCCGAGCAGCGCGGTCAGTTGGGCGCGGGCGGCGGTGCCGATCTCGCGCAGCACCGAGCCACGGTGGCCGATCACGATGCCCTTCTGCGAGTCGCGCTCGACGATCAGCGACGCGAACACATCGAGCAGCGGCTTGTTCTCGGGGCGCCCCTCGCGCAGGCCCATCTCGTCGATGGTGACCGTGATGGAGTGGGGCAGCTCCTCATGCATCTTCTCCAGCGTCGCCTCGCGGATCAGCTCGGCGATCAGTGTCTCGGTGGGCTCGTCGGTGACCTCGCCGTCGGGATAGTAGGCCGGCCCCTCGGGCAGCTGGGCGATCAGCACGTCGGTGACCAAGCCGACCTGATCGTCGGCGACCGCGCTGACCGGCACGACCTCGGCCCAGCGGATGCCGAGCTTCTCTTCCAGCGAGGCGATCTTCAGCAGGTGCTCGGCCATCCGCTGCCTGCCGACCAGGTCGGATTTGGTCGCCAGCGCCACCAGCGTCGGACGCCTCGGCAGCTTGGCGATCTCACCGACCAGGAACTCGTCGCCGGGTCCGACCCGTTCGTCGGCGGGCAGGCAGACCCCGATCACGTCGACCTCCGACCAGGTGGCGTAGACCAGGTCGTTGAGCCGCTCGCCGAGCAGGGTGCGCGGGCGGTGCAGCCCGGGGGTGTCGATGATGACCAGTTGGGCGTCCGGCCGGGTGACGATGCCGCGGACGGCGTGCCGGGTGGTCTGCGGGCGGGACGACGCGATCGCCACCTTCTGCCCGACGATGGCGTTGGTGAGGGTCGACTTGCCGGCGTTGGGGCGTCCGACGAAGCAGGCGAATCCGGAGCGGTGCATCAGCTGGCCCGCTTCGCCGAATCGGACGCCAGCTGCGCGGCGGCGTCCACCCCGCCCTCGGCGGGATCCGCGGCCGGCTCCTCGACCAGCGAGGCGAGCACGGTCAGGATGCTGTTGCGGCGTCCGATGCCCCGCTCGGCGACCAGCTGGATGCCCTCCCAGACCACCACGGAACCCGGTATCGGCACCTTGTTCAGCTCCTTGCCCATCAGTCCCAGCACGGTGTCGACGTCGTCGTCGTCGACCTTCAGCCCGAACAACTCGCCCAGGTCGTCCACGGACAGCCGCGCGGAGACCCGGAACCGGTTCGGCCCGATCTCCACCGACGGCGGCACCTCCTGGTCGTACTCGTCGACGATCTCGCCGACGATCTCCTCCAGGATGTCCTCGATGGTGGCCAGCCCGGCGGTGCCGCCGAACTCGTCCACCACGATCACCATGTGCGAGCGGGTCAGCTGCATCTCGCGCAGCAGCTCGTCGACCGGTTTGGAGTCGGGGCAGAAGGTGGGTTTGCGCATCAGCGATTCGACGGTCTCGGTGGCCTGGGCGCGCGGATTGTCGTACATCCGGCGGATGGCGTCCTTCAGGTAGAGGATGCCGCAGACGTCGTCGACGTCCTCGCCGATCACCGGAATCCGGCTGAAGCCCGACCGCAGCGCCAGCGAAACCCCTTGCCGGACGGTCTTGGTGTGCTCGATGTAGACCATCTGGGTGCGCGGCACCATCACCTCCTTGACGATGGTGTCGCCCAGGTCGAAGACCGAGTGGATCATCTTGCGCTCGTCGGCCTCGATCATGTCGGACGCCTCGGCGAAGTCGACCAGCTCGCGCAGCTCGGCCTCGGAGCTGAACGGCCCGTCGGCGAAGCCCCGGCCGGGGGTCAGCGCGTTGCCGATCAGGATCATCACCTGCGGGATCGGCCCGAGCACCGTGGTCAGCAGCGAGACCGGCCGGGCCGCCGCCAGCGCCACGGCGTCCGCCTTCTGCCGGCCCAGGGTGCGCGGGGCGACGCCGAGCAGGATGAAGGAGACCACCACCATGATCCCGACCGAGTAGAGCACCCGCTCCCAGGTGGCCTCGAAGCGGCCGAAGACGAACAGCGCCACCATCACGATGGCGACGATCTCGGCCAGGATGCGGACGAAGAGCAGCGTGTTCAGGGTGGGCGCCGGATCCTCGGTGATGTGCACCAGGGCCTTGGCGCCGCCGCGGCCCTCGTCGAGCAGTCGTTGGGCGCGGCTCTTCGAGAAGGACTGCAGCGCGGCCTCGGCGGTGACCACCAGCGCGGCCAGCAACACACAGGCGGCTGCGACAGCCAGCTCGAGCCATTCCAGGTCGGTTAACAGGGTTCCATCACTCGTTTCTCACCCGGGAGTCGAGCGGACAGTCTACGGCAGCGCGCCCCCGGCCTGACAGTCGGTGGAATTCCCGCCCGTCGGACGCCACCTCTTCCCGCCCGCCGCTGCCGCCCGCCCGCGCCGCCCGCCGGCGTCGGCGTCCGGGCCCTGCGCGCGGCGATCCGGTCAGGTCAGCTCGCGGCCGACCCGCTCCAGGTGGTCGACCACCGTACGGACGGCCCGGCGGGCGACGTGGTCGGGTCGGGCCAGCGCCACCAGGGCGCGACGGGCATTGACCCCGGCCAGCGGACGCAGGACGGTTCCCGGGTGCGGACGGGTGGTGAACCGCGGCAGCAGCGCCAGCCCCTCCCCCGCAGCCACCAGCGACTCCACCAGCCGGTTGTCCACCAGGCGAAGCCTGCGCACCAGCGGGCGCCCGGTGACCGCCTCGACGGCCAGCAGCACGCTGTCGAAGGGGAACCCCCGGGGCACGGCGATCCAGGTCGTGCCGACCAGATCCGCGGGCCGCAACTCGGCCCTGCCGGCCAGGTCGTGGCCGACGGGCAGCGCCACGTCCAGCGGTTCGTGGGCCAGGACGCGGCAGACCAGACCCTCGGCACCGGCCGGCACGTCGCCGGTGGCGCTGTGCGCGATCACCAGGTCGTGGTCGAGGGTGCGGGCGGCGAAGTCGGCCTCGGCCAGGTCGAAGTCCCGGACGTCGATGGTGATCGCCGAGCCGCGCAGCCGCCGCACCAGGTGCGGCAGCAACGCCTCCCCCGCGCTGGGCAACGTGCCGATGGACACCGTGCCGCCGGGCTGGCCCATCCGGGCCTCCAGCCGGGCCTGGACGTTGGCGAGCACCCGGGCGACCTCGTCCGCGCTGTCGGCGAGCAGTTGCCCCTCGGCGGTCAGGCGCAGCCCGCGGGAGACCGGCTCGACGAGCTTCACGCCCAGCTCGCGTTCGGCCGTCCGGAGCTGCTGAGAGACCGCACTCGGCGTCCGGTGGGTGGCCGCGGCGACCGCGGCGAGCGTGCCGCGTCCGGCGA
>CALMIQ010000055.1 GCA_937863965.1 uncultured Micropruina sp. | reverse complement strand
CAGGTGTTCTCCACGTATCGGGCCGATTGGACGGGCGCCGACCTCCTGCTGCCCGGGGCCGCCCGCAACCTGCTGCCGCAGTGGCACATCCAGTCCCGGCAGCCCGATCGCGGCCCATTCGCCGTCGTCGCCAACGCGGTCACCTGGGCCGCGCTCGCCGGCATCGCCGCCCTGGCGATTCCGGTGCGGTTGCCGCGATCGGCAGGCCGCCGCCTCGAACTCCGGTCTACCGCCCGGGAGTGAGCCGCAGCAGGCGTCCACCGTCGCCGTCGGTGAGCACCCAGATGGACCCGTCGGGCGCCTGTTCGACCTCACGGATCCGGTCGCCGAAGTCCCACTCGTCGCCCTTGCTCGCCTTCGTGCCGTCCAGATCGACCCGGATCAGCGCTTGGCCCGAGAGCGCACCGATGAAGGCGTCCCCCTTCCAGTCGGGGAACAGCGAGCCCGAGTAGATCATCAGGCCGGCCGGCGAGACGCTCGGGTTCCACCACACCTTGGGGGCCTCGAAGCCGTCGCCCGCGGAGTGGTCGGGAATGTCGGCGCCGCCGTAGTGGGAGCCGTTGGAGACCTCCGGCCACCCGTAGTTGCGGCCCTCGACGATCAGGTTCAGCTCGTCCCCACCCTGCGGGCCCATCTCGGAACTCCACAGGTTGCCGTCGGGGGCGAAGGCGATGCCGAGCGGATTGCGGTTGCCCAGGGTCCAGATCCGGGCGTCGCCGCCGTCGGGGTTCATCCGGATGATCTTGCCGAGCGTGGTGCCCCGGTCCTGGGCGGGGGACATCTTCTGCCGGTCCCCCGACGTGACGAACAGGTAGGCCCCGTCGGGTGAGAAGGCCAGCCGGTGGCCGTAGTGTCCGCTGCCGCTGGTCTTCGGCTGCTGCCGCCAGATCACCGTCAGGTCATCCAACCGGGGCGCGCCGCCGTCGGTGACCAACCGTGCCCGAGCCACCTCGGCGCCGCTGCCGCCGTCCCCGCGCGCCGCCCAGCTCAGGTAGACGGTGGAGTCGGTGGCGAAGGTCGGCGCCACGATGATGTCGCCGAGCCCGCCCTGGCCCTGGTGCACGACGTCCGGGACGCCGGTGACGTCGAGCTTGCGGCCGTCCGCCGTGCGCAGCACCAGCCGTCCGCCACGCAGCGTGATCAGCGCATCGGAACCGCCGGGCAGGAAAGTCATCGCCCACGGTTCGTCGAAGCTGTCCAACTCCTGGCTCAGGAACGGCGTCCCCGTCACTCGTTCTCCTGGCGGAGAGCTGGGCGTGGGTGTCGCGGCGGGACTGGACTCATCCGAGGCGGCCGGCACGGACTCGGTGGCCGGCGGGGGTGTTGCGCTGCATGCACTCAGGGTCAGCGCGATCACGGCGCCGGCCAGTCGGACGAGCGTTCCTGTCATTCACCGAAGCTACCCGGCCGGGCCAACGCCGCCGACGCTGCGCACTATTACGCATTGCGCTGTCCCGCGACCGCCGTCCTGCCTTACAGTTTCGCCAACCGATGGCGTGCGTTATCACGGGGGGTATGGCGCCATGACCATATTCGTGTCTCATTCCAGTTCGGACGCCGAGGCGGTCCGATCGCTGGTCCAGAGCCTGGAGGCCGCCGGCGGCCGGGTGTGGCTCGACCAGGACCTCAACCGGCGGCGAGGCGTGGTGGACGGCGATCCTCCGGCAGATTCGTGAATGCAGTGTGTTCGTCTTCGCGCTGTCGGAGAATGCTCTCCAATCGGAGGCCTGTCTAGTCGAGCTGACCTACGCGCGCGACCTGGGACTGCCCATCCTGCCGGTGCAACTCGGAGACCTGCGTGGGCTGCGCGACCACGCCATCTTCGCCTACCAGGCCATTGACTACCGGAATCCCACGGCGTCGGCGGGCATCGCACTGGTCCGGGCCATTCAGGAGCGTGAGCGCGAGCGTCAGCCGCTGCCCGATCCGCTGCCGCCGGCACCGCCGCCGCCCTATGAGTACCTGATGCTGCTGGGCACCGCGATCAACGGCCGGGCCACCCTGTCGCCCTCCGAGCAGGAGTCGATCGTCCTGCAACTGCGGCAGGCCCTGCGCGAGGAGAAGAACGACGCCGTCCGCGCGAACGTGCGGACGCTGCTGGCGACGCTGCGGGAACGGCCCGAGGTCACCCACCGCACGGTGACGGAGATCAACACGGTGCTGGGCGCGGCGACCGCGGCGTCCGGCACCCCCCAGGCGGCCGCGCAGGCATCGCCACAGCACGGTTTCCGGCAGCCCGCCCAGCAACCGATTCAGCAGCCGGCGCCCGGATGGTATCCCGACCCGGGAGGCTCTCAGCAGTTGCGCTACTGGGACGGCCGGCAGTGGCAGCAACAGACCAGGGTGCCCGCCAACCAGGCATCGGTCGGCCTACTCCAGCAGACGACGGCCAAGCCCTCGAAGGCGCTGTCCATCCTCGCCTTCACCTTGGCCGGGGGCGCGTTGCTGATCCCGTTCCTCGGCTTGGGCGGTATCGGCCTCGGGATCGCCGCCGCCGTGCGCAAGGAGAGGATGGGTAGGACGGCCCTCTGGGTGGCGGTGGCCACGACGGTGATCGGCTTCCTGGTGTGGACCGCGCTCTACTCGCGCTGAACACCGGGCGCCCGGGCGTTGGGCCTGTTGGACGAATGTGCTTGCCGTAACACTGGAGGGCTACGGTATGGCCCATGTCTGAGTCACGCGCGCCCGAGTCAGCCCCATCGCCGCTATCACCGGCAGACGAGACGCCCGCCATCGGGCCGCATCGCCGGGGGGTCGAGTTCCCACAGACCCACCCGCTCGCACTGGCCCCGGTGACCCCGCCGCCGCACACGGTCGACGGCTTCGTGAAGGAGTTCCTGCACGAGCTGAACACCGACCTCGGCGTCGCGCTGTCCCGGTCGTCGATCAACGACCAGTACACGGCGCTGGCCCACACCGTCCGCAACTACCTGACCGCGCGCTGGCTGGAGACCGGACGCAAGCAGCGCGAAAACTACCCCAAGTCGGTGGCCTACCTGTCGGCCGAGTACCTGCTGGGCAGGCAGCTGGGCAACAACCTGCTGGCCGCCGACCTGGCCGAGGTGGCCAAGAAGGCGCTGCACGCCTGCGGCCTCAGCCTCGACACGCTGCGGGCGCAGGAGGTCGAGCCCGGCCTCGGCAACGGCGGCCTGGGTCGGCTGGCGGCCTGCTTCATCGACTCGCTGGCCACCATGAACGTGCCCTGTATCGGCTACGGCATCCGCTACGAGTACGGCATCTTCCGGCAGACCTTCGTCGACGGCGAGCAGGTCGAACAGCCGGACTCCTGGCTCGCGCTGGGCAACCCGTGGGAGATCCCGCACCCCGAGGCGTCGGTGATGGTGAACTTCGGCGGACGCACCGAGACCCATGACGACGACGGAGTCGAGCGGACGCGGTGGATCCCCGACTGGAACGTCCTCGGCGTCCCCTACAACTACATGGTCCCGGGCTACCTGAACGGCCGGGTGAACACGCTGCGGCTGTGGAGCGCCCAGGCCACCCAGGCCTTCGACCTGAACATCTTCAACGCCGGCGACTACGCCCAGGCGGTGCGGGCCCAGACCTTCGCCGAGAACATCTCCAAGGTGCTCTACCCCGAGGACTCCACGCCGCAGGGCAAGGAACTGCGGCTGCAGCAGCAGTACTTCTTCGTGGCCTGCTCGCTGCGCGACTTCATCGACGGCCAGGGCCCCGACTTCGACCTGCGCGACCTGCCCGAGCGCGTCATCTTCCAGCTCAACGACACCCATCCGGTGATCGCGGTGCCCGAGCTGATGCGCATCCTGATGGACGAGCGCGGCTTCGACTGGGACGAGGCGTGGGAGGTAACCTCCAAGTGTTTCGCGTACACCTGTCACACGCTGCTGCCCGAGGCGCTCGAGGTGTGGTCCGTCGAACTGCTCGGACGGCTGCTGCCGCGGCATCTGGAGATCATCTACCGGATCAACGAGGAGTTCCTCGATCTGGTCCGCGAGACCTGGCCGGACGACTACCTGCGGCTGGGCCGGATGTCGATCATCGCCGAGTACCCCGAGCGCGGCGTCCGGATGGCCTTCCTGGCCACGGTGGCCGGCATCAAGGTCAACGGTGTCGCGGCGCTGCACTCGCAGTTGCTTCGTGACAAGGTGCTGAACGACTTCGCCGAGCTGTGGCCGGACAAATTCACCAACGTCACCAATGGCGTCACCCCCCGGCGCTTCATGAAGCTGGCCAACCCGCACCTGTCGGATCTGATCACCGACGCCATCGGTTCGGGCTGGGTGACCGACCTGGAGCGGCTGCAGGAACTGGCGCCGCTGGCCGACGATCCCGACTTCCGCGCGGCGTTCGCCGAGGCGAAGCTGGCCAACAAGATCCGGCTGCGCGACCGGTTGCGCGTCCGCGACGGGATCGAGTTGCCGACCGACCAGATGCTCGACGTGATGGTGAAGCGGCTGCACGAGTACAAGCGTCAAACGCTGAAGCTGCTGCACATCGTGTCGCTCTACGAGCAGATCCTCTCGGGCAAGGTGACGGCCTCCGAGGTCACCCCGCGCAGCTTCGTGTTCGGCGCCAAGGCGGCCCCCGGCTACCGGATGGCGAAGCACATCATCCATCTGATCAACGCGGTCGGCTCGGTGGTGAACGCCGATCCGCTGGTGGAGGGCCGGCTGAACGTCTTCTTCCCGGCCAACTACAACGTCACGCTTGCCGAGCGGCTGATTCCGGCCGCGGACCTGTCCGAACAGATCTCACTGGCCGGCATGGAGGCGTCCGGCACCGGCAACATGAAGTTCGCCCTGAACGGCGCCATCACCGTCGGCACCGACGACGGCGCGAACGTCGAGATCCGCGAACTGGTCGGCGACGACAACTTCTTCCTGTTCGGCATGAACGAGCCGCAGGTCGCCGAGCTGGGTGTCCGCGGCTACCACCCGGGCGAGTACTACGAGTCGAACCCGCAGCTGAAGGCCACCCTCGACCTGATCGCGTCCGGGCACTTCTCCGGCGGCGACCCGATGACCTTCGAACCGGTCGTCTCGAACCTGGTGCACCACGACCGGTTCATGGCGCTGGCCGATTTCGGGTCCTACATCGAGGCGCAGCAGCGGGTCGATGCGAAGTACGCCGACCCGGACGCCTGGACGCGCTCGGCGATCCTGAACGTCGCCCGCAGCGGCTTCTTCTCCTCCGACCGGTCGATGAAGGACTACATCAAGCGGATCTGGGGTACGAACCCGGTGCTCTGACCCGAGCGGGCATTCCGAGCTGGACCGGGCTGGGCCCGAGGTCTGCGGTGCGGCGTGGAGGTCACCGGGGTCGCCCGGGAACGCGCCTAGACTCGCGATCGTGCCTGTTACCCCCCGTCGTGTCCGCCGTCCGTTGCTTGGTCTTGCTGGGGTCGCCGTCGCCGGTGCCCTGGCGCTGACCGCGTGCACAGCCCCGGACGTCTTCGTCCACTCGCCGCGGCCCAACTCGCCCACGGCGTCCGCCTCGGCGTCGGTGAACCCGGAGACCGATCCGGCGAAGCTGCAGCTTCCGCTGACCACCCTGCCGGGTTGGACGGCGCCGGTCGCGCTCGGCGGCGGCCAGTTCGCGCGTCCGTTCGAGCCGAACGGGAAGGTCACCTGGCAGCTGTTCGGCGGCGACAACCAGCCGATCGCGAATTACACCCCGGCCGGGCCGGTCGCTTTCGGCGACCCCTCCACGTACACGAAGATCCCCGGCGTGCTGACCTTCCGCGGCAACCA
>CALMIQ010000054.1 GCA_937863965.1 uncultured Micropruina sp. | reverse complement strand
CCGTCAGCCGAAGAGCTTGCCCCAGGTCTTCACCGACACGGTTCCGGTCTGCGGCAGCTTGGTCTTCTTCTGCAGCGACTTGACCGCCTTGAGCGTCTTGGCCCCGAAGCCGTTGCCGGTGTTCACCTGGTAGTGGCGCGACTTCAGCAGGGTGTGCAGGGCGGTCACCTGGGCACCCTTGGCGCCCTTGCGGACGTCGGGGGTGAGCCGGGTCAGGGTGAGCGGGTCGGCCTTGCCGGTGACCGAGAGCTTCCGCTTCTTCTGGTACGCCTTCACCGCCTTGACGGTGTCGGTGCCGAAATAGCCGGTGGCCTTGACCTTGTGCCCGGCCTTGATCAGCAGATTCTGCAGCGCGGTCACCTTCGCGCCGCGGTTGCCCTGCTTGACGGTGGTCGAGATCCGCAGGTCGTAGCTGGTCAGGCCGTACTTGGTGATCAGCGCGTACACCTTGCTGGCGTACGACTTGTTCGACGACCAGCCGGCCTTGGCGATCGCGGTCAGGAACTTCTTCGGGTCCTTCGACCCCTTCATCGCGGCCTTGTAGCGCGAGCCGGTCGCCAGCACGGTGCCCTGATCGGTCACCGAGGCGCTCATCGACTTGTATTTCCGGTACTTGGTGCCGCTCACCTTGATGCAGCCGGTCGACACCTTGCTCTTGACGCCGCCGCACCGCAGGCCGAAGTAGTTCTTCGCCTTCTTCGTCACCGTGCTCTTGCCGGAGTTCGAGTGGTAGAGCGCCTGGGCGATCGTCACCGACGCGGGCACCCTGGTCGCCGCCTGATTGCGCTGGGCGAGCGGCGCGAGCGATGCGATCAGCGCCTTGTTCGGGTCGGCCTTCGCCTTCGGCTTGCTGGGCGTGTCGAAGCGGTAGAGGTTCCACTTCTTCATCAGGTTGATCACCAAGGTGGAGTAGTTCGGATCGGTGGCGTAACCGGCCTTGTGCACCGCCCGGATGAACTTGTTCGGATCGTTGGGGTATTTGAAGGCCGCGTTGTAGCGGTCGGCGTAGTCGAGCAGGCGTCCGTGGTCGAGGAAGGACTTCTCCATCGAGCTGTAGGTGCGGAATCGGCTGACGTACTTCTTCTTCTTGCCCTTGACGTACTCGTAGGACGCCAGCGCGACGCAGCCCTTCTGGTAGGGGCTGATGGTGGCGCCACACTTGATGCCGAAGTAGTTGTTGTACTTGGTCGTCAGTCCGGACCGGCCCCACCCCGACTCCAGCATCGACTGCGCGATCGTCACCGCCCGCGGGACGCCGTACTTCTTCTTGGACGCCTTCGCGGCTTCGGCGGCCTTGGCGATGTAGGCCTCGTAGTCGACGGCGGCCTCGCTGTCGGTGGTGCCGGTGGTGACGCTCACAGCGCCGGCCGACACCAGCGCGACGGCGAGAAGGGTGGCCCTGATCCGGACGGTTGGGTGGGTCATGGTCAGGTATTCAAAACCTGAGAACTGCCCGAGAGCTAGCTGAAGTCTCGATGCAGGCTCGACGGCTGGGCTCGCAATGCGCTGTTGGCTAGGTGTTTCGTGCTCGGCAACCCTCAAGTTCCGGATGATGCCGGCACGGTGGCCGTACGGGCCAGGACGTCAGGACGCCGGGCGGGCCACCGGGATGCGGACGGTGAACACCGTCCGGCCGGGGCGCGAGTCGAGGGACGCCGTCCCGCGGTGGGCGGCGACCACGGCTGCGACGATCGCCAGCCCGAGGCCGGTGGACGAACCGCCCTGCATGCGCACCCGGCTGACCTCGGCGCGGGTGAAGCGTTCGAAGACCGACGCCTGCAGGTCTGCGGGGACGCCGGGCCCGTCGTCCGTCACCGTGATGACCGCCATGCCGTCCGCCACCGCGACGGCGGTCTCCACCCGGGTGCCGGGCGGGGTGTGGGTGCGGGCGTTGGCCAGCAGGTTGGCCAGCACCTGGTGCAGCCGGTAGCGGTCGGCCAGTGCCAGCACGGGCTCGTCGGGCAGCGCCAGCGACCACTTGTGGTCGGGGCCGGCCGCGCGGGCGTCGCTGGTCGCGTTCAGCACGATCTCGGTGACATCGGTGGGCGCCAGGTCGAGTGCCGGCCCCGAATCGAGCCTGGCCAGCAGCAACAGGTCCTCCACCAGGCTGCTCATCCGGTCCGATTCCGACTCGATCCGGCCCAGGGCGTGCCCCATGGTCGGCGAGAGTTCCGCCCGCTCGCGGCGGGTCAGCTCGGCGTAGCCCCGGATCGCGGCCAGCGGGTTGCGCAGCTCGTGGGAGGCGTCCGCGACGAACTGCCGCAGCTTCACCTCCGACGCGTGCCGGGCGGCGAGCGCCCCCTCGACGTTGTCGAGCATGTGGTTGAAGGCCAGCCCGACCCGTCCGACCTCGCTGACCGGGTCGGTGTCGGCGTCCGGCACCCGCACGATGCCCTCCACCTCGCCGCTCTCCAGCGGCAGGTTCGACACGGTGGTGGCGGTCGCCGCGAGCCGGTTCAGCGGCGCCAGGCTGCCGACGACGACCCCGCGGGCGACCAGCACCGCCGCCGCGATGACCACCCCGGTGAGCAGCGCCTCGAACACCATCAGCGAGGTCATCGCGCTGGTCAGTTGGCTCAGCGGAATGCCGACGATCACCCGCTCGGTCGCGTCGCCGCGCACGGTCACCCGATAGAGACCGTAGTCAGCGACGTGAATGGTGGCCTTGGCGGCCGAGTCGAGCTGCACCTGCGCGAGTTGCTGCAGGGCCTCGGCCGACAGCGGCGTGTACCGGACGCCGTAACTCCCGGCCCGGTCGACGAGGATTCTGCCCTGGATGGTGGCGGAGTCCTGTTCGGCCACGATGGTGCCGATCTCCTGCCCACCCAGGGTGGGTCCACCGCCCGGCCCGGGATCGCCCGGTCCGAAGCCGGTCACCCGCGAGGCGGCACGATCCAGGCGGGTGTCCGCCTGGCTGATCTGGATGTTGTACGCCGCCAGCAGCACCACCGCGCTCAGGCCGATCGCCACCAGCGCCACCAGCGCGGCGACGCGCACCACCAGCCGCCGTCCGAGGGTGCCCTTCGCGAGCGGTCGGACGGGGGGCGCGGCGAGCCGGCCCGGCGCGACCGGTTCGGACGCGGGTGCCTGCCACTGCTGGGGCACGGGTGGGGGAGTGCTCATTCGGTCGCCGGCTTGAGCACGTAGCCGGAGCCACGCAGGGTGTGGATCATCGGCGCCCGGTTGGCGTCGATCTTCTTGCGCAGATACGAGATGTACAGCTCGACGACGTTCGCCTGCCCGCCGAAGTCGTAGTTCCACACCCGGTCG
Source organism: uncultured Micropruina sp. (assembly GCA_937863965.1). Taxonomy (GTDB): domain Bacteria; phylum Actinomycetota; class Actinomycetes; order Propionibacteriales; family Propionibacteriaceae; genus Micropruina. Next base: position 1,535 of record CALMIQ010000054.1, on the reverse strand, counting down.
AGGATCTGCGGCTTGCTGAGCACCCGGCGCGGGTTGCGCATCAGGTAGCGCAGCAGCTCGAACTCGGTCGCGGTCAGCTGGATCTCGTCGCCGCCGCGGGTGACCTCGTGGGAGTCCTCGTCGAGGACCAGGTCGCCGACCACCAGCTGCGACCCGGGCCGGACGGTGGTGGCGCCGGAGCGGCGCAGCAGGCCGCGCAGCCGGGCGATCAGCTCCTCCAGCGAGAACGGCTTGGTGACGTAGTCGTCGCCGCCGGCGGTGAGGCCACCGATGCGGTCCTCGACGGCGTCCTTGGCGGTCAGGAAGATGACCGGGACGTCGGGCTGCTCGGTGCGGATGCGGCGCATCACCTCGAGGCCGTTGAAGTCGGGCAGCATCATGTCGAGCACGATGGCGTCCGGACGCACCTCGCGGGCCACCTTGACGGCGTCCAGGCCCGAACCGGCGGTGGACACCTCCCAGCCCTCGTAGCGCATGGCCATGCTGAGCAGTTCGGTCAGGCTGGATTCGTCGTCCACTGTCAGGATCCTGATCGGGGTGCCGTCGGGCCTGGTCAGTGCCTCGTTGCCGCCTCGCGTGCTCGTCGTCATGTGTCCAATCTGTCAGCGCCCTGTGAGTTGGGGCTAGGTGTTCGCTGTGGATTGGCTGTGAGTGCCTGCCCAATCCCATCGCGGGTTGGCCGAGACCCACTTCGTTGGTCGAACTCTTTCTTGTCCGATCGTGGCGGCCTTGTCCCATCGTGGCGGCGCGTCGATCGAGACCTGGGTTCGCCGAACTCAACCGACCGCGGCTGGGATGATGGGCCGGTGAGCGCTCGTGCCCTGGACGGTTGGCGGCTCGCGGTGGGCACTCTGACGATCCTGCCGGTGGCACCGCCCGGACGGGTCGACCCCGGCGCCGCGCGGATGGCGTCGCTGCTGGCGCCGGTGGCGTTCACGCCGGTCGCCCTGCTGGTCGGCGTCGCCGGCTGGTCGCTGGCGCTGGTGCTGCCGGATCTGCTGGCCGCCCTGTTGATGGTCGGGCTGGTCGCCTGGCTGACCCGGGCCATCCATCTGGACGGCCTGGCCGACACCGTCGACGGGCTGGGTTCCGGGCGTCCGGCGGAGCGGGCGCTGGAGATCATGCGGCGCGGCGACGTCGGTCCGATGGGAGTCGTCGCGCTGATCGTGGTGCTGGGCCTGCAGGTGGCATCCGGGGCGGCGCTGGTGGGGCGTCCGTGGGGGTGGTTGGCGTTCGCGCTGGCGCTGTGTGCCGGACGCGGGGCCCTGGTGGTCGCCGCACGCCGCGGCGTCCTGGCTGCGCGACCGGACGGGCTGGGGGCGGTGTTCGCGTCGAGCGTGCCGGTGCTGGCGGCGGCCGGTGTCTGGATCGGGTTGGCGGGTGCCCTGGCCGCGTCCGGGTGGCTGACGGGCGCGCCGTGGTGGCTGGGCATGCTGGCGGCGGCGGTCGGCGCCGGCGTCTCGGTCTGCCTGGTGCGCGCGGCCGTCCGGCGCCTCGGCGGGATCACCGGCGACGTGCTGGGTGCCGCGGTCGAG
>CALMIQ010000053.1 GCA_937863965.1 uncultured Micropruina sp. | reverse complement strand
TCGGGGATCTGGTCGTCGAGGTAGGCGGTGCCGGCCATCCGGTCCTGCAGGCCGAGCGCCAGCATCACCTCGGTGGCACCCTGGTTGAGGGTGACGGCGGCCGTCGGCGGGGTGTCGATGGTGACCTGCTCACCACAGTTGGTGAGGGTGACCGGGGCGAAGCTCGCGGCCGGGCTGACCGCCGGCGCGGAGGACGTGGGTGCCCCCGCGCAACTGCTCAGGGCCAGCGCAGCGGCAAGGCCGACGGCCAGCATTCGGGTACGACGAAACATGGGAAACCTCTTCCACTTCGTGCCTGTTCGCGAGGCAATGGACGAATGCCGGCAGGTCTTCGGACTCGAGATCGTCCCCTCGTGGGCGTCTTCCCAGGCTGTGTGCCCAGTGACGTCGTGCCCGGAGGGTCACTCTCACCGCTGCGCGTCAGTTCCGGATTCACACCGGATTCCCTTGCACCAGGTGGTGCCACCGACAGCTGCACCCTAACAGCGAAGGCCGGATCTCTCAGGAGTTCGGCCGGCGCGGGTGGCCGAGCGAGTCACGAAGTCCGCTGAGGTGGGCCACCTCACCCGGGTTGCCGGCCGTCTCGATGGCCCGCTCGTACTCCCGCAGCGCCGGTGCCGTCCGGCCGAGTCGCCGGAGCAGGTCGGCCCGGGTTGCGTGGAAGGCGTGGTAGCCGTCCAGCCGGTCGGCGAGGGCGTCGACGATGACCAGCGCCGGCAGCGGACCGGCGACCTCCGCCACCGCGACGGCCCGGTTGAGCCGGACGATCGGGGTGTCCAGCACCGCCAGCAGCTGGTCGTACAGGACCAGGATCTGCCGCCAGTCGGTGTCGGACGCCCGCGCGGCGTCGGTGTGCACGGCGTTGATCGCGGCGAGCAGTTGGTAGCGCCCGGGCCGGTTCTGCACCAGGCAGGCCCGGACCAGCGCGTGCCCTTCGGCGATCAGGTCGCGGTTCCACAACGTCCGGTCCTGTTCGTCGAGCCTGACCAGGACGCCGTCGGCGGCGAACCGGGCCGGACGCCGGGCCTCGCTGAGCAGCAGCAGGGCCAGCAACCCGCGCGGCTCCGGCTCGCCGGGCAGCTGTTCGACCAGTTGCCGGGTGAGCCGGATCACCTCGGCGGCCAGGTCGATCCGCTGATCGGGGCCGTGCGGCAGGTAGGCCTCGTTGTAGCCGAGGAACAGCACGGCGAGGACGCCGCCGAGCCGCTCGGGCAGGTCGTCGTCCCGGGGCACCCGGAACGGGATCCGCGCGTCGGCGATCTTCGCCTTCGCCCGGGTGATGCGTTGCGCCATGGTGCGCTCGGGCACCAGGAAGGCCGCGGCGATCTCGGGCACGGTCAGCCCGCCCAGCAGCCGCAGGGTGAGCGCCACCCGGGCCGGCTCGGCCAGCGCCGGGTGACAGCAGGCGAAGATCAGCCGCAGCCGGTCGTCGGCGACCGGGCCGTCGTCCTCGCCCTCGTCGGGATACTCGTCGGCGACGCCGGGGGTGATCCGGGCCGTCGGGGACAGCAGGGCCTGCGCGGCCTGCTGTTTGGGGCCGCGATGCTGCTCGCGGCGCAGGGTGTCGATCGCCTTGCGGACGGCGGTGGTGGTCAGCCAGGCGCCGGGGTTGGGCGGGATGCCGTCGGTCGGCCAGCGTTCCATGGCGGTCACCAGGGCCTCCTGACCCGCCTCCTCGGCGACATCGAGGTCACCGAAGCGGCGGGCCAGCGCGGCGACGACGCGTCCGAACTCATCGCGGACGATCCGTTCGACCCGGTCGTGCAGCTCGGCTGCGTCCACCCGGCCTACTCCGACTGGAAGGCGCGGACCTCGACCTTGCCCTCGCAGGCCTTCGCGCCCTCCTTCGCCAGTGCCAGCGCCTCGTCCAGGTCGGCGGCCTTGATCACCCAGAAGCCGCCGAGCTGCTCCTTCGCCTCCGAGAACGGCCCGTCGGTCAGATCGCCGGAGGGGCTCACGACGGTGGCCGACGAGGCCTGGGTCAGGCCGCCGGCGAAGACCCACTTGCCCTCGGTCTGCAGCTTGGTGTTGAACACGTCCACCTGGGCGTACATCCGCTGGGTGTCCTCGCCGGAGGCCGCGGCGGGGTCGAAGTCGGCGTCCATCCACACGGACAGCAGGTACTCGGTCATGATGATCCTCCTTGGTCTTGGCGGCCGGGGTGCCGCCTATCTTGTCAACGAACGGCCGAGGACGGATGCGACAGGTACTTCCGGAATTCAGC
>CALMIQ010000052.1 GCA_937863965.1 uncultured Micropruina sp. | reverse complement strand
TCGGTCAGCGGGTTGTTGGGGAAGATCGCGGTCTGGGTGCGCAGGATCGCGTACACGCCGACCTTGGTGAGCAGGCCGGCGAACACCGCGGTGACCGGCGCCGGCGCGGTCGGGTAGGAGTCGGGCAGCCAGAACGACAGCGGGAAGACGGCCGCCTTGATCGCGAAGACCACCAGCAACAACAGCTGGATGCCGATCGTCACGTCGCCCGGCAGCTCGGCGAACCGCAGGCTGAGCTGGGCCATGTTGACCGTGCCGGTGGCGGCATAGGTGACGGCCAGCGCGGTCAGGAAGAGCAGCGAGCTGACCAGGTTGATCACCACGTAGATCGAACCGGCGCTGATCCGCTCGCCGGTGCCGCCCATGGTGATCAGCACGTAGGACGCGAACAGCAGGATCTCGAAGCCGACGAACAGGTTGAACAGGTCGCCGGCCAGGAAGGCGTCCGAGACTCCGGCCGACAACAGCAGGAAGGTGGGGTGGAAGATCGACACCGGGGTCTCCCGGTGGACCTCCTCCTCGTCCTGGCCGGTGGCGTAGATCAACACGCCCAGGGTGACCAGCGAGGCCACGGTCAGCATCAGGGCGGCCAGCCGGTCGGCGACCAGCACGATGCCGAGCGGGGCCCAGGCCCCCACCCACAGCGACTGGACGCCGTAGGTGTCGGTGATCCAGATCAGCGAGCCGGCCACCCCGCACACCCCGACCAGGGTCATGATCGACACGGCACGCTGCAGCCGCGGACGGCGTCCGAGCAGCAGGGTGAGCGCGGCGCCGAACATGGGCAGCAGGACGGGCAGCGGAAGCAGGTTGTTCATTCGCTCACCACGTCCGCGCCGGTGTCGGTGAACTTGATCTCCTCGAAGCTGTCGGACGCCTCATCGGCCCGTGCCAGCTCGCGGATGCGGGCGTCCTCGACGTCGTCGGCGACCTCGTCGTGGCCGTTCAGCTGGAACGACCGGTAGGCCATCGTGACCAGGAAGGCGGCGGTGGCCAGGGCGATCACGATCGCGGTCAGCACCATCGCCTGCGGCAGCGGGTCGGCCATCTCCTCCTTCGGCGTGACACCGATCAGCGGCGGCCCGCCGGCCGCCCCGGAGGCCACCAGGAAGAGCAGGTTGACGCCGTTGCCGGCCACCATCACCCCCATCAGGATGCGGCTCAGCGAGCGTTCGGTGATCAGGTAGACGCCGCAGGCCACCAGGGCGCCGGCGATGATCGCCAGGGTCACGTTCGGGCTCATGTGTGATGCCCCCGTCCCCCGCCGGTGGTGTAGCGGATCACCTGCTCGTCCTCGGGGGTGAGCGCCGGACGGGCCCGGGTGGATTCGGGCTGCGGCACCGGCGCCTGGTCCTGCTCGGACTGGATGTCGATGCCGGCGCCCAGCGTCCGGGTCAGGTCGAGCACGACGCCGATCACGATCAGGTAGACCCCGACGTCGAAGACGGTCGAGCTGACCAGGTGCATCTCGCCGAACAGCGTCCAGGTGCCCCACGGGGTCTCCAGGTACTCCCAGCCGGGAATGACGACCCTCAGGTCGTAGCTCTGGAAGATCTTGCCGCCGAGCAGCGCCGGGGTGATCGCGCTGAGCACCGCCACGCCGAGGCCGAGGCCGAGCAGGCGTCCGGCGTCGAAGGGGGCGGCGTCGTCCAGCTCGCGGCGTCCGGCGGCCAGGTAGCGGATCATCAGGGCGACGCCGGCCACCAGTCCCCCCGCGAAGCCGCCGCCGGGTGCGTTGTGGCCGGCGACCAGCAGGTACAGCGAGGTCAGCATCATGACGCTGAACATGATCCGGGTGACCACCTCGAAGATCAGCGACCGGGAGCCGGGGTCGAGGGCGCCGCTGGCCCGCAGCCACAGTCCGCGGGCACCGAGCGCGGCGTCCCCCTCGCGGGGCCGGACGCGCTGCACCCGGGAGCGCAGGAAGATCAGGCTGGCCACCCCGGTGGCGGCGATCACCAGCACCGAGATCTCGCCGATGGTGTCCCAGGCACGGGTGTCGACCAGGGTCACGTTGACGATGTTCTTGCCGTAGCCGAAGGTGTAGGCCGCCTCGTAGTAGTCCACCGAGACCGGCTCGGCGACCCGGGCGCCGGCGGCCACCAGGGCGAGCAGCGCCACGCTGCCGCCGACCAGCGCGGCCAGCACGGTGCGCCACCAGCGCGTCGAACGCAGCGGACGGTTGGTGAAGTACTTCGGCAGCCGGCGCAGCACAAGCACGAACACGATCAGCGACACGGTCTCGACCAGCACCTGGGTGAGCGCCAGGTCGGGGCCGCCGTGCAGCAGGAAGAGCAGGGCCGTGCCGTAGCCGGTGGCACCGACCAGCAGCAGCGCGCGGACCCGTCCGCGGGAGGTCGCGGCCAGCGCGGCGGCCGTCACCATGACCGCCCCGATCAGCACCTGCGGGAAGTAGTCCCAGGGCTCGACGGACGCCGGCCAGTGCGTGGTGAACAGCAGCGAGCCGCCGGCCAGGATGACCACCACGGCGAGCACGATCGAGGTGTAGCTGGCCAGCGAGCCGCGCTGGGTGCGGGCGGTGACCTCGACGGCGATGCTGTCCACCCGCTTCATCGCGGCGGTGTACAGCTCGTCGGCGCCGCGCACCTTCGGGAAGGTGGCCTGGACGCGGGCCATGGCGTCCCCCTGCCAGAACAGCAGCGCGCCCAGCCCGATCGCCAACAGAGACAGCCACAGCGGCACCGTGAAGCCGTGCCACAGGGCCAGGCCGTGGCTGGCGTGGCCGAGGCTCACGGTGGCGGCGTACGGGGTGAGCAGCGCGGTCAGCGGACCGCCGAGGAAACCGCCGATCAGGCAGGCCGAGCCCAGCAGCACCGGGGCCAGCACGAACCCGCCGGACGGTCGATGGACGTCCAGCGCGGGCCGGCCGGGCTTGTCCGCGAAGGCACCCCACCACCAGCGCAGCGAGTAGGCGACGGTCAGCGCCGAGCCGGCCACGACGGCGGCGACCAGCAGCACCGCGACCAGCGGGGTCAGCCCGGTGCCGTCGCCCCCGGCGTCCGTCAGGTAGGTGAGCGATTCGAAGGCGGACTCCTTGGCGATGAAGCCGAGGGTCGGCGGCAGGCCGGCCATGGACGCCGCGGCGACGCCGCCGACGACGGCGACCAGCGGCAGCTTGCGGGCGACACCGGTGAGCTGGGTGATGTCGCGGGTGCCGGTGGAGTGGTCGACGACGCCCACGATCAGGAACAGGGTCGCCTTGAACAGCGCGTGGCCGATCAGCATGGCGACGCCGGCCAGCATGGTGGCCTGGGTTCCGAAGCCGCAGAGCAGCACCATGAAGCCGAGCTGGCTGACCGTGCCGTAGGCGAGCAGCAGCTTGATGTCGTTCTGCCGCAGCGCCCGCCAGCCGCCCAGGATCATCGTGGTCGCGCCGAGCAGGCCGACCGCCTCACGCCAGCCCGGGACGTCCGCGAAGGTGGGCGCCATGGCGGCGACCAGGTAGACGCCGGCCTTCACCATCGCCGCCGCGTGGAGGTAGGCCGAGATCGGCGTGGGCGCACCCATCGCACCGGGCAGCCAGAAGTGGAACGGCACCAGCGCCGACTTGCTCAGCGCCCCGACCAGCATCAGCAGTGCCGCGATGGCGGGCAGGGCGCCGGTCGGCGGCTGGGCCAGGATCGCCGCCAGGCTGAACGTGCCGGCGGTGACGCCGAGGGCGACGATGCCGACCAGCATGGCCAGGCCCCCGGTGGTGGTGACGATCAGCGCGGTGATCGCCGCCGACCGGTTCGCCCGGCGGGTCGGGTCGTGGCCGATCAGCAGGTAGGAGAAGACGGTGGTCAGCTCCCAGAACAGGTACAGCATGACCAGGTCGTCGACGGTGACCAGGCCGAGCATGACCCCGGCGAAGGCGGTCATGATGCCCATCGTCCGCGGGTTGGAGCCGGCCTCGAAGTACCAGCGGCAGTACAGCAGCACCAGCGCCCCGATGCCGCTGACGATCAGGCCAAGCAGCCACTGCAGCAGGCCGATCCGGAAATGGATCGAGACCCCCAGCTGCGGGATCCACGGGATGGCTTCGACATAGTTGCCACCGGAGGTGATCACCGGCGCAAGGCTGAGCAGCCAGCCGAAGCCGATCGCCGGGATCAGCGCCATCACCAGGTAGCCGCGCGGGCCGATCGCCCGGGCGAGCCAGGGCGCGCACGACGCCACCACCAGATGGGTGATGACGATTGTGCTGATCACAGGCTCCCTCTCTCGACACGATGGGCCGGATCGCGGGCGGGGTTGCACAGTCTATCGGCCGGGCACCGGCGTCCGTCACCCGCGGACGGTGGGGACCGGACGCCGGGGACGGTTCTCCGCGTTCGAAACCCGCAC
>CALMIQ010000051.1 GCA_937863965.1 uncultured Micropruina sp. | reverse complement strand
CGACGGCCGCCCGCCGTTTCCACGCCCGCACCGGCCGCAGCGGCGGCAACGGCTCAACCGAGGCCGAACGCTCCGAGCCGAGCACGTTCCGTCCGAACGGTTGGGTGGTGACCGCGTTGCAGGCGGCCTGGTCGGCGATCGTCCACACGCCGGCGCCGGCTGTGCAGGGGTGTCGTCAGCTGGCCGACGGGCTCGCCACCGCCGTCCGGATCGGCGACGACACCGACACCGTCGCGGCGATCGCCGGGGCCCTGCTCGGCGCCCGCTGGGGGGCGTCCGCCGTGCCCGCGGCGTGGCGCCGGATCAGCCACGGCTACCCCGGACTGACCGGGGAGCGGCTCGTCGAGCTCGCCCACCTGGCCGCCGACGGACCCAATCCGTACGGCTGGCCGAAGGTGTCACGCATCGACTACCCGGCCTATCTCGAGCCGCCGACGCTCGTCCCCCACCCCCACGACGCCGGCGTCTGGTTGGCCGACGCCCAGGCGCTCAACCGGCTGCCCGACGACGTGACCGCGGTGGTGAGCCTGTGCCAGGTCGGTCGCGAGCAGGTGCCGCCCGGCATCGAGCATGTCCCCTTCCGGCTCATCGACCGGCCCGAACCGGACGCCAACCCGAACCTCGACTTCGTCCTCACCGACGCCGCCGCGACCATCGCGGCGCTCCGCGACGAGGGGCATGTCGTGCTGGTGCACTGCGTCGCCGCCCAGAGCCGGACGCCGACCGTCGGCATCGCTTACAGCCTGCTGCGCGGCCTCGAACCCGCGGTCGCCGTCGAGGAGATCGGCCGGGCACTGCCGCTGGCCTGGCCCAATCCGGGTTTCCGCGAGGCACTGCGGCGGTTGAGCCGGGCCGGCGAACCGTGGTCTTCCCGGTAGCCCCGGTCGTCCTCGGTCGTCATCCCGGGCTCCGGGGCCACGAGCGTCCTCGTCATCCCGCCCAGCGCAACCCCGTCATCCAGCGCAACCCCGTCATCCAGCGCAACCCCGTCATCCCGGCGAATGCCGGGATCTCCACGCCCGTCCGGTCACCACGCGAGCGAGATCCCGGGGGCAAGCCCGGGATGACGAGAACGACCGAGGACGACCGTAGCCACCGTTCCGTCCGGTCACCCGTCAACGAGCTGGGATGACGGGGTTGCACCGGGATCTCGTCGAGGGGGCAGGCCCCCGTGCGCCCCGAGTCGGGCGGGCGCACGATGACCCATGCGAGGTGCGCGGGGCGTCCGGGAGGCCCGTCGCACGCGACCGCGCCACATCCTGGACGCCGCGCTCGCCCGGCTGTTCTCCCTGCCCGTCGGTCGCGGCGACTATCGGCTCACCCGCGACGTCGGGGTACCGATGCGCGACGGTGTCGACCTGCTCACCGACGTCTACCGGCCGGTGGGGGAGAGCCGCGGGACGGTGCTGATCCGCACCCCGTACGGCCGCACCGGGCCGATCGCCGACCTGACCGCTCGCGTCTACGCCGCGCACGGGTTCCTGGTGGTGAACCAGAGCTGCCGCGGCACGTCCGGCTCCGGCGGACGGTTCGAGCCCTTCGCCAACGAGCTGCACGACGGCGCCGACACCGTGGCCTGGCTGCGCACCCAGCCCTGGTTCACCGGAGGATTCGGCCTGGTCGGGGCGTCCTACCTGGGGTTCGCGGCCTGGGCGATCATGGTCGATCCGCCGCCGGAACTCGCCACCGCGGTGATCGCGATCACCGCCCACGACAACCACTGGGTCGTGCACGGCGCGGGCGCGTTCTCGCTGGAACAGATGCTGACGCTGCTCGACGGCTTCGGCCACTACGACAGGGGCATGCTCGGCAGCACGATGCATGCGGCGGCGTCCGCGCGCGCCCTGCGCCGAACGATGGACGAGTTGCCGCTGGTCCGCGCCCAGGAGACGCTGCTCGCCGGCACCGGGATGCCGTACGCGCAGTGGCTCACCGCGCCCGACCCCGACGACCCGGTCTGGCGGACGACGCGGTTCGGGGCGGCACTGGACAGTTCTGCGGGCTGGTCCGGGTGGAGATCTCCTTGGTGGTCTGGCGGACGACGCGGTTCGGGGCGGCACTGGACCGGATCGACATCCCCGTGCTGCTGCAGGCCGGCTGGCAGGACCGCTTCGCCGAGCAGCAGTTCGAGGAGTACGCCCGGCTGTCCGGACGCGGCGTCCCGGTGAGCCTGACCGTCGGCGACTGGACCCACGTCCAGACCGTGGCCAAGGGCTGGGGACGGCTGACCCGCGAGACGCTCGACTGGTTGGACGCCCACCTGAGCGAGGGGCGTCCGGCGGCGAGCGTGCGGGCGACATACCCCGTCCGGGTGCAACTGATGGGGACGTCGCAGTGGCGCTCCCTGCCGGCCTGGCCACCGGCCACCACCGAACGGGTGCTGCACCTGCACTCCGGCGGCCGCCTGGCTGCCGGGGTTCCCGCGGCCCGGGCCGTCCCCTCCCGCTTCACCTACGACCCGGCCGACCCGACCCCGGCGGTCGGCGGCCGGGTGGTCACCCCGGCGATGGCCGGACGCCGCGACAACCGCGCCCTGGAGGCGCGCCCCGACGTGCTCACCTCCACCTCGGCCGAGCTGACCGAACCGCTGGAGGTGCTCGGACGCCCCGTCGTCCACCTGGCCCACGGAACCGACAATCCGCACGCCGACCTGTTCGTCCGACTCTGCGAGGTGGCCCCCGACGGGCGCTCGACCAACCTCAGCGACGGCTTCGTCCGGCTGGCTCCTGGGGAAGCGAGCGGGCTGGTCAGCGTCGAGTTGGAGACCCTCGCCCACCGGTTCGTGGTCGGAACCCGGCTGCGGCTGCAGGTCTCCGGCGGTGCCCATCCCCGGTTTGCCCGCAACCTGGGCGCCGAGGAGGATCCGACCACCGGCACGACGATGCTGCCGTCGCAACGAACCCTCGGGCACGGGCCGGACGGCTCGCGCCTGGTCCTGCCCTGCGGCTGACCGGGTCCCCAGCGCAGGGGAGTGCCGGCGGATGGCGCAGCGCCGCGCCGGTCGATGCGTGCGCGCGGATCGGGGCGGTCAGCCCCGCTGGGGCTTCGCCAGCCGGTAGCCGACACCGCGGACGGTCTCGACGAAGCGCGGGGTGGTCGCCGAATCGGCGAGCTTGCGGCGCAGGTTGGCGATGTGGCTCTCGATGGATCGCCGGTCGGCGTCGATCACGTAACCGTTCAGTTCGCCGCGGGTGTAACTGGCCAGCTCGTCCTTGCTGACCACCCGCCGGTTGCCCTGCATCACCGCGCAGAGCAGGTCGAACTCCGTCCGGGTGAGTTCCACCGGCTTGCCGTCCAGTTCGACCAGGTGCATCGAGACGTGCAGCCGCAGGCCGTTGTGGCTGAGCCAGTCCTCGTCCGGCGTCTCGGCGGCGGCCGGCTGCGGCGGGGCCTGCCGCTGGAGCTCGCGGCGCCGGATCATCGCCTCGACCCGGGCCCGCAGCTCGCGCGGACGGAACGGCTTGGCGACATAGTCGTCGGCGCCGGCGCTGAGGCCGGTCAGCGTGTCGATCTCGTCGCGGCGGGCGGAGAGCATGATCACGTAGGTCGACGAGAAGCTGCGGATCCGCCGCACCACCTCGAACCCGTCGATGCCGGGCAGGTTGACGTCCAGCGTGGTCAGCATCGGGTCGATCTCCCGGATCAGTTCCAGGCCGTCCACCCCGTCTTCGGCGACGTGGGTGCGGAAGCCGGCCTGGGTCAGCACCGCGGCCAGCAGGTCGGCGATCTCGGGGTCGTCCTCGATGATCACTGCATGGCGTTCGCCCTGTGTTGCCTCACTCACGACTCTTCCCTGCCTTCATCCTTCTGATCCTGCGTTCGTCCTTCTGCTCAGGCGTTCCGATCGCGCGCGCGACGTAATAGGTCTGGACATCGACGGTCCGCACCTCGAAATCGGCGAGCCTATTCCGGATACGTGCGGTCACCCGGCCCAACGAGCGATTCTGGTCGTTGTAGCCGCAGATGTCGTAGCCGATGACGCCCCTCGCCGCGGCAACCCGATTTCCGACGTGCTTGGCCATCATGGTGAAGACGTGGTCGCGTCGCATGTCCGGACGGACCAGCGTCACGCCGACGTAGAAGACCGCCTTCCGCCCCCACTCCTCGGGGTAGCGGTGCGCGAAGTAGTCGGGGCTGATCCAGGGCATGGTCGAGACGTCGTCGGTGAGCGTGGTCAGGCCCGCCAGTTCACCCTGGGTGTCCAGCGCGACGTACTTCCACACGCGCGGGTTGTCCAGCTCGGCGGCGAACTCGTCCTCGGTCAGCACCTGCCGGGCGGCCGCCCGGACCCGGAGCGGGCCGAAGGACTGCTCGTACAGCGACCAGAAGTGCGCCCTCAGAGCGGGGCGGGGACGCCGGCTGCAGACGATCGTGAACTCGCCGTGATCCCAGGGACCGTCCACGTCGACGCTCATTTCGCCACCCAGCCGGCGGTGCGATAGGTGGCGATCACCACGGAGCAGGCCGGCAGTCCCGAGCAGTGCGCCGAACTGAGCAGTTCGTCGTGCTGGCCGAAGTCGCGATCCCGGCCGCCGGCCATGTCGGCGAGACTCATCGCGATCATGCTCCGCACCTGGTCCTCGGCGTGTCCGGCGTGCTCGACGAACAACCCGCAGCCGGAGCCGTCGGTCGCCCGCGACCAGCCGATGCCCGACCAGGCGTCGTCACCGCACTCGGTGGCGTAGGCGACGGCGTACACGCAGTAGAGCATGTCGCCGAAGGCCCCGCGCACCTGCTGGGACGGCGGGCACACCTGCACCACTGCCCCCGGCGGAATCATCGAACTCAGCCTGATCAGGTTGTGGTCGGCCACCCCGGCCGAGCGGAGCGCGGCGTCGAAGGCCGCCATCGTCGTGCGTCCTGTGCCGCTTCCGGCGGTCACCCTGATGGTCAAGAGGTCCGCCGCGACGTCCTCGTGTGTGCCCGCGTCCTGGATGGTCACCCCGGGTCTCATCTCCTCTTCTTGTGTGCGTCGGCGTCTAGACCGCGACGACTCCGGTTGCTACCTGTGCCGCAGGGGGTTGCGGTTCTTCCGTCTCGTCTTCCGCCGGCAACTCGAAGCGGAACGTCGAGCCTTCACCGAGGGTGCTCTCCACCCAGATCCGGCCGTCCATTCGCTCGATCAGGCCACGACAGATCGCCAGACCCAGGCCGGTACCACCCTTCTCGCGGGTGTCGCTGGAGTCGACCTGGCTGAAACGGCCGAAGATCGACTCCAGCTTATCCTCGGGGATCCCCCGTCCGGTGTCGGTGACCGCGAACTCGACCCGACCGTCCGCCGGGGTGGCCGCGACGAGCACCGAATCGCCGGGGTCGCTGAACCGGATGGCGTTGCCGACCAGGTTGATCAGCACCTGGATCAGGCGGTCCTTGTCGGCCCGGACCCGGCCGTCGACCGCGCCGAGCGCCAGGGTGACCTCAGCGGCCTGCGCCATGCCCGAGGTGGCGACGACGGCCTCGTGGCAGGCCGCGGCCGCATCGTGGACCCGGATCGCCAGCGGCAGCATGCCGGTGTCCAGGCGCTCGATCTCGAGGATGTCGTTGACCAGGCGTCCCAGCCGCACGCTGCCCGAGGTGGCGATGTCGATCATCTTCGCGGCGCTCGGCGGGAGATCGCCGAAGGCCCCGCCGGCGAGCAGGCCGAGCGCTCCGCGGATCGACGTCAGCGGCGTCCGCAGCTCGTGGCTGACCACCGAGATGAACTCCTGCTTCATCCGGTCCATCTCGCGCCGCTGGCTGACGTCGCGGAAGACCACGACGGCTCCGCTGATGCCGTCCTCGCCCCGCAGCGGGCTGGCCGTCGCCTCGACGACGATCGTGCGCCCGTCGCCGCGCAGGTAGAGATCGTCCTCGCCGGACGCCGTCAGCCCGGACGTCGTCGCCTCGGCGATGTAGCAGCCGTCGTACGGGAAGGGAGTGCCGTCGATCCGGGGTGCGTGGAAGAGGTCGTGCGCGTTGGCGCCGAGGAGCTCGGCCTCCGGGCGTCCCAGCAGTTTGACCGTCGCGCGGTTGACCATCGTGACGCGGCCCTCGGTGTCCACGCCGTAGATGCCGTCGGCGACGGAACTGAGCAGCAGTTCGTTCTGGTTGGTGATCGCGCGGAGCTCCTTGGTCCGCTCCAGGACGCGTTCCTCGAGCGAGCGCCGCAGCTGCTCGTTGTCGATGACCAGGACGAGCTGGCGCGCCACCACGGTGAGGATCAGCACCCCCCAGACGATCCGTGCCGTGAGATCCAGGGCACCCACGGTGCTGACGATCATGCTGCTCGCCGTGGCGATCAGGAAGATCGTGAAGAAGACGATCGAGCTCCTCAGCGCCCCCGCCTCGAGCGCCCCCGCCTCGGGCTGCTTGCCGGCATTCGGGTGCAGCGCGGCGAGGGTGGCCAGCAGATAGCCGACCAGCCAGCCGAGGTCCCACCAGCTGCCCAGCGGCGTGGCGCCCAGCGACATGTTCACGGCATAGGCCAGGTCGGAGATCGCGTAGAACAGGAAGGCGACCCCGGTCAGCAGCAGCGGCGTCCGGCTGGTCGAACCGCTCCGGGCGATCAACAGGGTGGCCAGCGTGGTGATCACGAGATCGAGGACGGGCAGCGCGAGCACCTGCACCTGTGCGAGCAACGTCGTGTCGTGTTCGGCCAGCAGCGTCGGGAACAGCATCACGTTGGCCAGGAACAGCACCGACCCGCCCACCACCAGGCCGTCCATGATCAGGCGGGCGAGGTCGGTGCCGCGTCGCGGCGTGGGCGGGAACAGGCTCAGCGCGATGATGCAGACGAGCAGGGCCGACATCAGCAACGCATCGACCAGGCCGGAGAACGAACTCGTCAACTCCAGGGCGTCCAGCACGACGCCGAGCAGGTTCGCGAGCACCCCGAGGCACAGCCCGAGGGTGACGCTGAACCACGCCTTGCGGCGGCGGGGGACCCGGGTCACCCGCATCCGGCGGTAGGCCGCGACCGCGGCGATCGCGCCGGACGTCAGCAGAGCCAGGCTGGTGATCTCCACGCGGGTCGCCGGGTCGTCCGTGACGGCGACGGCGACGGCGAAGAGGACGCAGAGCAGCGGCCCGACGACACAGACGATGGCGAAGGGGCGAGAAGGCAAGGCTCGCGGCACGGCGTGGCTCACTTGGTGGGGGGAACGAGCTTGATTGGGAGTACCGGGGGAGTATATGGCGGCGTCCGGTGCTTGTCACGGCGCACTCGCTCGGCCGGCGTCGGTCCAGACCCGGGGGATGCGCGCAATCGGCCCGGCGCGTCGAGCGCGCGGCATTACGATGGCCCGAACAGGAGGAGTCGCCATGTCCATGCCCGCCGGCGCCGAAGCGAAGCTGCTGCTCCTCGTCGATGACGACGACGACATTCGAGACGTGGCGGCCGCGGCGCTGGAGCTCGTGAACGGGTTCCGGATCGTGACGGCGACCAATGGCCTCGACGCATTGCGGCAGGCGAAGGAACACCGCCCGGACGGCATCGTGCTCGACGTGATGATGCCCGGCATGGACGGGCTGGAGACGGTCCGAAGGCTGCGCGCCGATCCGGCGACGGCCGACATCCCGGTGATCCTGCTCACCGCCCGCGTGGACGGCGAGAAGCCCACGGACGCCGTGGCGGGCGTGATCCGCAAACCGTTCGATCCGATGGGCCTGGGGAACCGGATCTGCCAGCTGTTCGGTTGGGCATGACGAGTTCGGCCGACGCGATGAACACCGCGTACCGGACCCTCGCCCACCGGGCCTGGGATACCAACCGGGCCCGGGCGGCGGAGCTGGCGGCGCTGGTGTCCGCATGGTGCCGCGCCGGCGTCCTCGCGGCGGAGCAGCGCGAGCGCGGCCGCTCGATCGCGCACAGCCTGCGCGGGTCGGCCGGGACCTTCGGCCACGACGACGCCGCGGACGCGGCCGACGAGCTGGAGCGGATCCTGGCGTCCGAGTCGGGGAACCCGTCCTTGGACGTCGTCGAGGATCTGGTCGCGCGGATCGAGGCGGCGTTGACCCAGGCCCCGGATCTGGCCCTCTGATCGAGTTATCGGCCGCGTCCGACCGGTGCGGCGCTGCCGGGTTGCGGGCCGGATCGGGCCCGGGCTAGTGCGCGAGCAGGTCGCGGGTGAACGCGCCGGCCCGTGCCAGATCGGCGTAGAGCACGCCGGTGTCGCTCTGGTGATGGCCGAGCGCGAGCCGGAGCGCCGCGGCCCGCAGGCTGAGTTCGTCGGCCCCCACCATGTGGCTGGACGTCTCCAACGTCAGCAGCAGGGTGATGCACTCCTCGACGCTGCCCTCGTTGATCAGGCGCCCGATCTCGGCGATCCGTCGCTCGAGCAGGGCCAGGTAGTTGGCAACGAAGCGTTCCACGGCGGCGTCGCCGAGTTCATCGCGAAGACCGTCCAACGTGGAGGTCGGAAGACCGTCGCCGGAGACCAGCGACGTGTAGTCGGGTTGCTTGCCGGCGTCCTCCCATGCCGGCAAGCAACTCACGACGCACCCCCGTGAGACCCCGAAGCGGTGCGACAGGGTGTATCGGTGGCCCCCCGACCACCGAAGGAGGAGACTGCCACCCCCATGTCAGTCCCTCCTCCGACCCCTCGCGTCCAGCCCCAGAGGCCTCATCGAGTATCCGGGTGTGTGACCAATACTTCGGGTTCCGGTTGCAGGCCACGTAGAGAGAACCTCGAGGTCAGCTCGAGAAGGCTCAAGACTGGCTGGAGACGAGGAGGCGATGAGGCGTCGTCGTGGCCGCGGACGGACTGTCGCCGGGCACGGTGAACGTTCCAGGGTGTGGTGCTCTTCCGTCGCGGCGGCACCCGGCGACCACGCGGCCTCGGACGCCTCGGTCAGAGGTGGCGAATGTGGCTCCGACTAGGGTGGGCCCACTGGGAATCGAACCCAGAACCCGCGGATTAAAAGTCCGCTGCTCTGCCAATTGAGCTATAGGCCCGCGTCGTGCGGACTCACTCTACCGCCGGGCTCGGCTCGGGCGTGCGTCGACCGAGCGTCACGGGCGTCCGGGCGTCCGCCCGGGCTCGCGGGTCACGTTCCATAGTCACCGTAAGCACTTGATTCCACCGGCGCGGCCCGAAAACCTATGCCGGCACGGTTTTCGCAATCGGGCGGGGACCGGATCAGTCAAGGGAGACAGAATGACCCGCAAGACTCCTCGTATCGCGCTCGCGTCGGCCGTCGTCCTCGCCGCGGCGGCGCTCACGGCCTCGGGCATGTCGGCGTCCGCGTCCGCATCGCCGGCGTCCGCACCCAGCAAGGCCCTGGCCGCCCCGGCCCACAAGAACCACGGCAAGGGCAAGGACCAGACCGTCACCATCTACCTGACCCGGCACGGTCAGACGATCCTGAACACCCTGGAGCGCGTGCAGCCGCTGGTCGTCGGCACGAACGCGGACGGTTCCGTGCTCGACGCGCGGACGCTC
>CALMIQ010000050.1 GCA_937863965.1 uncultured Micropruina sp. | reverse complement strand
CCACGTCCTTCATCGACGAGCGGCCGCACCTGCTCAGCCACCGGCTGCCCGCCGACCGCGGCACGAAGCTGCTGAAGTACCTGGCCGGCGTGGCGGTGAACAAGCCGCACGGCGAGTGCCGCACCGCGCTGATCGCCCGCGACAAGCTGCCCGGGCTGACGCAGGCCGAACTCGCCGCGCCGCCGCCGCCCGGATCGAAGCAGCTGCTGCTCGCCGAAGGCCCCGAACGGTTCGCCCAGGTGCTGCGCGACCAGCACGCGGTCGCGGTCACCGACACCACCTTCCGCGACGCCCACCAGAGCCTGCTCGCCACCCGGGTGCGGACCCGCGACCTGCTGCACGTCGCCCCGTACATCGCGCGGCTGCTGCCCGGGCTGTTCTCGATGGAGTCCTGGGGCGGGGCCACCTACGACGTCACCCTGCGGTTCCTGAAGGAGGACCCGTGGGAGCGGCTGGCCAGCTTCGCCGAGGCGATGCCCAACATTCCGCAGCAGATGCTGCTGCGCGGCCGCAACACCGTCGGCTACACCCCCTACCCGCTGGCGGTGACCCGGGCGTTCGTCCACGAGGCGGCGCGCACCGGCTGCGACATCTTCCGGATCTTCGACGCCCTGAACAACATCGACCAGATCAGGCCCGCCATCGAGGCGGTCCGCGAGACCGACCACGGGGTCGCCGAGGCGGCGCTGTGCTACACCGGCAACCTGACTAGCCCGGGCGAGAAGCTGTACACCCTCGACTACTACCTGCGGTTCGCCGAGGAGCTGGTCGGGGCCGGCGCGCACATCCTGGCGATCAAGGACATGGCCGGCCTGCTGCGGGCACCCGCCGCCGCGAAGCTGGTGCGGGCGCTGCGCGAACGCTTCGACCTGCCGGTGCACCTGCACACCCACGACACCGCCGGCGGCCAGCTGGCCACCCTGCTGGCGGCGATCGACGCCGGGGTGGACGCCGTCGACGTGGCGTCCGCGGCCTGGGCCGGCACCACCTCGCAGGTGTCGATGTCGGCGCTGATCGCGGCCACCGACGACACCGAGCGGGCCACCGGGCTGTCGCTGCAGGCGGCCACCGACCTGGAGCCGTACTTCGAGGCCGTCCGGCTGCTGTACGCGCCGTTCGAGTCGGGCCTGCCCGGCCCGACCGGCCGGGTCTACACCCACGAGATCCCCGGCGGGCAGCTCTCCAACCTGCGCCAGCAGGCGATCGCGCTGGGCCTGGGGCACCGCTTCGAGGACATCGAGAACATGTACGCGGCCGCCAACCGCATCCTCGGCAACATCGTCAAGGTGACCCCCTCGTCCAAGGTGGTCGGCGACCTCGCGCTCGCCTTGGTCGGCGCCAACGCCGATCCGGACGACTTCGAGGCCAACCCGGGCCGGTACGACATCCCGGCGTCCGTGATCGGCTTCCTGAACGGCGATCTGGGCGACCCGCCGGGCGGCTGGCCCGAGCCGTTCCGCACCAGGGCGCTGGCCGGCCGGGTGGCCAAGCCGGTGGAGACCGACCTGTCGGACGCCGACGAGCGGGCGCTCGCCGAGCAGCCCCGCCGGACGCTGAACAGGCTGTTGTTCCCGGGCCCGACCAAGGACTACGAGGACGCCGTCGAGGAGTTCTCGGAGCTGTCGGTGCTCTCCACCCGCGAGTTCCTGCACGGCCTGGAGGTGCATCAGGAGCACGAGGTCGAGATCGAACGCGGCAAGCGGCTGCTGCTCGGCCTGGAAGCGATCGGCGAGCCGGACGCCCGCGGCTACCGCCAGGTGGTGTGCACCATCAACGGCCAGATCCGGATCGTCTCCGTGCGGGACCATTCGGTGCAGTCCAACGTGGTCACCGCCGAGCGGGCCGACCCGGGCAAGCCGGGCCATGTGCCGGCCCCGTTCGCCGGCGTGGTGACGCTGACCGTCGAGGTGGGGGACACTGTCGAGGCGGGCCAGAGCGTGGCCACCATCGAGGCGATGAAGATGGAGGCGGCGATCACCGCCGGCGTCGGCGGCACCGTCCAACGGTTGGCCATCGGGCACGCCCAGGCGGTCGAGGGCGGCGACCTGCTGTTGGTCATCGGGTAGTTCCGACGTCGAAAGTGGCTCCGACAAGCGGAAACCACTCGACACGCCGGGCACTCAGTAAACCATTAGTCCACTCTCAACCTCACGGTAAGACTGAGGATGGCGTGAAATGCCTAGTCAGTGGGCAATTGCGGGTGCCGGACGACGGCCGATATTCGCCAGGGAGTTGGCGCAGGGGGTCGCGGACCGTTACGTAGGTAGGCATGAACACCCCCACCCGAGCCGCGTCCGGCCTCCTGAGTCTGGTTCTGGTGCTCACCCTTGCCCTCACGGGCGACCCGGCGGAGGCGGTGACCAGCCCCCAGCAAGCCTTCATCAACAAGCTGGTCTCACCCGCCCGAGAGGCGCAGCGCAGCGCCGGCGTCCCGGCCTCGGTGCTGATCGCCCAGGCCATCGACGCGTCCGACTGGGGCGACTCGAAGCAGGTGACGAGCGCGAAGAATTACTTCGACACCCGGTGCAGCTCGGCGATGACCGCCGGCCAGTTCGGCACCCTGGCCCGGGCCCAGGTCGGCAAGCCGTACGTGCTCGGCGCGGAGGCCTCGATCACCAACCCGGATCCGCCCAAATTCGACTGCTCCGAGCTGGTCGAGTGGCTCTACGGCAGATCCGGCAACAGGATCACCGACCTGGCGGCCGCCCAGTACAACGCCACCAAGGCTGTCCCGAAGGGGTCCTCGCCGAAGGTGGGGGACTTGGTCTTCCTGCGGAACAACCCGGCCCGCTCCAACGGGATCGGCCACGTCGCGGTGCTGACCGCCAAGAAGTCGAACGGCGACTGGGAGATCGTCGAGGCGCGGGGACGCGCGTCCGGCGTGGTCAAGACCACTTACAGCTACTGGAAGACCCGCAAGTACTACGCGGGGCTGCGGCGGTACGCCAAGCTCCGCTTCGCCGGCTCGGACGGGGTGGTCACCTCGGCCGCCGCGCGCTACCAGACCGGCTGCGTCACCATCGCGTCGGTGAAGTACAGCAAGTACGCCTCGATCACCGACTCGTTCAGGGCCCGGGCCGAGGCGATCGCCGAGGACTCCGCCTACGCCAAGGCCCGCGCGGTGATCGGCAGCTCGTCGGCGTTCATCGACCAGCTGGCCAAGGTCGATCGACCCAAGAGCTCCGCCGGCTACGCGAAGAAGCTCAAGGCGCTGATCGCCGACTACCGGCTGACCGACTACGACGTGGTGCCGTACACGCTGGTGCTGCTGCCCGGCGACCGCGGCAGCAAGGTCACCGCGGCGCAGTACCTGCTGCGGGCCGCCGGCCACTCGGTCACCATCACCGGACGCTATGACGCGGCCACCAAGGCGGCCGTGAAGAAGTACCAGCGGGCGAAGAAGCTCGAGACCGACGGCGAGGCCGGCCCGATCACCCTCACCGCACTGGCCGCCACCGTGAAGCCCGGCGCCAGCGGGAACCGGGTGCGGGCCCTGCACGCCCTGCTCGGTGGGCTCGGCTACGCGACCACGGGCGGGGCCGCCTTCGGTTCGGCGACCCAGGCCGCGGTCAAGGCATTCCAGTCCCTGGCCGGACGCCACCCCACGGGGGTGGTGGACGCCAACACCTGGGCGAAGCTGTTCATGACCCTGGGGCCCGCCCCGGCGCCGAAGATCACCGGCACCGCCGAGGTGGGCGAGAAGCTCACCGCCAAGCCCGGCAAGTGGGGGCCCGGATCGGTGAGCCTGTCCTACCAGTGGCACCGGGACGGCCGGGCCATCGCCGGGGCGACCAAGGCCGCCTACACCGTTCAGCTCGCGGACGCCGGTGCGGCGCTGACCGTCACCGTGGCCGGCCGGAAGGCGCCGTACACGACGACCGTCCGCAGGTCCGCTCCGACGGCGGACGTCCCGCTGCTGACCTTCACCAAGACGGCGAAGCCGAAGATCGCCGGCACCGCGAAGGTGGGCCTGAAGCTCACCGCGACGTCCGGCGCGTGGACGCCGGCGCCGGGTCGGTTCAGCTACCAGTGGTACCGCGGAAAGACGGCGATCGCCGGTGCGACCGCGGCCGGCTACGCGGTGCAGCCCGCCGATGCCGGCGCCAAGCTCAGCGTCCGGGTGACCGGGGCCAGCACGGGCTATGTCTCGGTGACCAAGGCGTCGAAGGCCACCGCGGCCGTCGCGAAGGGTGCCCTGACCAACGCGAAGGCGGCGATCACCGGGAAGGCGAAGGCGGGCCGCACGCTCACGGCCGTGGCCGGCACATGGGGTCCGGCGCCGGTCGGCTACGGCTACCGGTGGTACCGCGGCAGCACCGCGATCAAGGACGCGACCGGCAGGACCTACAAGGTGACCAAGAAGGACCGGGGCGCCAAGCTGAGCGTCGTCGTCCGCGGCACCAAGACCGGCTACGTCACCGTCGAGAAGAGGGCGAGCG
>CALMIQ010000049.1 GCA_937863965.1 uncultured Micropruina sp. | reverse complement strand
GCACCTGCGCCACGACCTCCATGCCCTCGGCGAGCGGGCCGGCGGCGTCCAGGACGCCCGTCGAGGCGGTGACGGTCACCGATACCTCGGCCAGCGCGTCCCGCAGCGTGAGGAAGTGGGTGTTGGCGCCGGCCCGGCGCTTCAACTCGATCAGCTGACCGGATACCCAGACCGGGCCGAGCCGCTCCACCCAGCCCTTGGTCGCCGCGACCACCGCGCGCAGCGGCTGCGGCTGCTCGGGGCTGCTGGTCATCGGCATGGACCCGACCCTAGTGGGCGGCGCCGACGGATTGCCGAACCCGGACCCTCCGAGCGCGGGACGGGTGGGAGGGGGTCGGAACGCGGTCGATAGACTGGCCGCCATGACCGATTCCAAGCGTGTCGTCGTCGCCGCCCCGCGCGGGTACTGCGCGGGCGTCGATCGGGCGGTGGTCACGGTCGAGCGCGCCCTCGACCTGTACGGCCCGCCGGTGTACGTCCGCAAGCAGATCGTGCACAACCGGCACGTGGTCGAAGATCTCGAGGCGCGCGGCGCCGTCTTCGTCGAGGAACTGGACGAGGTGCCCGAGGGCTCGACGGTGGTGTTCTCCGCACACGGGGTGTCCCCGGCCGTCCATGCCGAGGCCGCCGAACGGTACCTGAAGACCATCGACGCCACCTGCCCGCTGGTCACCAAGGTGCACAACGAGGCCCGCCGGTTCGCCAACCAGGGCCTGCAGATCCTGCTGATCGGCCACGCCGGGCACGAAGAGGTCGAGGGCACCACCGGCGAGGCGCCCGAGCACATCACCCTGGTCGAGCATCCCGAGGATGTCGCCAGCGTCGAGGTCGCCGACCCGTCCAAGGTCGCCTGGCTGTCGCAGACCACCCTGAGCGTCGACGAGACCTGGGAGACGGTCGGCAAGCTCCGCGAGAAGTTCCCGCAGATGATCGATCCGCCCAGCGACGACATCTGCTACGCCACCCAGAACCGGCAGTCGGCGGTCAAGCAGATCGCCTCGGCCGCCGACCTGGTGATCGTGGTCGGCTCGCGCAACTCGTCCAACTCGGTGCGGCTCGTCGAGGTCGCGCTCGAGGCCGGGGCGAAGGCGGCCCACCGGGTGGACAACGCCGGCGAGATCGACGAGGCCTGGCTGGACGGGGTGCAGAGCGTCGGGGTCACCTCGGGCGCGTCCGTGCCGGACGAACTCGTCCAGGGGGTGTTGAGCTTCCTCGAGGAGCGGGGGTTCCCGGCCGCCGTCGAGGAACGGCTCACCGAGGAGAACCTGGTCTTCGCGCTGCCGCCCGAGTTGCGCAAGGACCTGCGCCGCGCCGGGGCCTGACCCGGTTCGGTCAGCCCTCCGCGGGTTCGGCGCTCAGGGCGCGGCGCTTGCGCCTGGCCGTTGTCGAGCGATACGCCGCAACTCGAGTTCGGCCAGCCGGTCGATGACGTCGCGATCGCCCGCCCGCCAGGCCGCGAGCGGGTCGCCGGAGATCCGGGCCAGCTGGTGGAACGGCCGATTGGCGAGCGCCCGCAACGCCAGCAGGTCGAGGTCGGGTTGCCCGTCGATGAAGCGCTTCGCTGCCGCGGAGTCGCGCACGAAGCGGAAGCGCGGCGGCAGCCACAACGCCACCAGCATGAGGCAGGGGATCAGGAAGACCAGCCACCCGGTCAGCGTCGCCACCTGCTCGATGCGGGCGGCCTGCTCGGACGCCGATGCGACCATCCCGCCCAGGGCGGACGCGGCGGCCTCGAACGGCTGCCGCAGCGCGGGCCCGGCCCACGGCACGCCGTCCATTGCTCGCGCGGCCTCGTCGAAACTGCCTTGCAGGCTGCGGGCCGCGTCCTCGGTGGCGCGTGCCGGCTGGGCCAACGACCGGATGGTGCCGTCCAGTGCCCGGCCCGCGAACCACGAGGCCAGGGTTCCGGTGAGCACGAACAGATCGGCAACGACCTGCCGCACCAACTGCCAGGACGGGCGGGCGTAGAGCCGCATGTCAGACCAGGAAGCGGTAGAAGGGGCTGTCGGGGGCGATCCGCTCGACGATGATCCGGCTGTATGCCATTCGCTCCAGCAGGCCGCTGAGATCGGCCGGTTCGCCCAGCTCGATGCCGACCAGCGCCGGCCCGGTCTCCCGGTTGGAGCGCTTCACGTACTCGAACAGCGTGATGTCGTCGTCGGGGCCGAGCACGTCGTCCAGGAAGCGTCGCAGGGCGCCCG
>CALMIQ010000048.1 GCA_937863965.1 uncultured Micropruina sp. | reverse complement strand
GGTGACAACCAGCTCAGCCACGATCGGCCTCCGCGTCGATGAGGCGCTGATCGATCACGGCCTGCAGCGCCTTGAGGTCGCGGGAGCGGCCGAGGGTGTCGGCCAGGCCGCGCAGCTCCTCGACCGTGAGATCGGTCGTCGAGGTGACGGGGTGACCGACCAGCTCGCCGGTCAGATACAGCCGCTCGGCGCGGTCCTCGACGTGGAGTCGCTTCCACTGGAGCAGGACGTAGGTGGTGATCTTCCTGCGCGGGTCTTCCTCGGGCGGGGTGCTCACCTCGCCGGTGGTCTCATCGACGACGTCGGCGTCGACGACGTCCTCGGGCTCGTCGTCGGGCAGGGTGTCGACCTGCGCGGCGGTTGCGTGGTTTTCGACCGGGATTGAGGGTGCGGGCGCGGGCGGTGCGGGCTGGGAGCGTGGCGCTGGCCGGGCCATCCGCTGCCGCTCCACCGGCGCCGACTCCTCCGACGCCTCGGGCGCCGCGCCGGCATCAGGCGTGGCGGGCTGCTCAGCAGGCTGGGTCCGCGGCGCCGGCCGCGACGCGCGACGACGCTGCACCGGTTCGGCCACCGGCGGCCCCTCCTCGACGATCTCCGCGTCCACGATCTCGGTCATGTCCCGGAGCTCCTCCACGGACCGCATGCCATGGATCACGTCCGCGAAGATCATCCGCACCAACCTGGTGGTCGCCCGCGCGAGAAGCATCTCCGTCGGCCAGGACCTCCACTGCGCCTTCGCGGCAAGCGGTCCCCAGCCCTTGTCCTTACTCAGGAACACCTGCGTCTGCTGGGCCTCCTGGATCGTCCACGACACCTTGGTCCACTCCTCGCCGCCCTTGCGCCGGCCCCAGATCTCGCAGCGGGTCCGGTCGGAGTGCTTGACCACCAGCTCGTGCCCAGCCTGAAGGACCAGCGCGCGCATCATCTCAGCCGAGAAGCCGGCCTTGCCCTCGACGATGTAGATCGAGTTGAGCGCGGCCATCGGTGTGATGCCGACCTCGCGGCCGAGCATCGTCGCGGCCATGATTTTGGCCGGGGTCCGCAGCGGCTCAGGGACCAGACCCTGCGCGGGTGCCAAGAAGCGGGCCAGCTCGGCGTGCTCGAGGTAGACGTCGGTCCAGGAATCGGTGACCTGGTCGCGTAGGTCGACGGTACGGCTCACGGGTCTGGCGATCGCCAGCTCGCCGCTGCCCTCGTAGGGCTCGGTGGTGTGGTCGGTCATTGCAGTGCCTCTCTGATCTCGGTGTCGGACATTTCGGGGTGGAGTTCGGCGCCGATCGGTGGCGCATAGGTGGGCTGCTTGCGGTGGTCGAACCCGGTGCGCTCGATCCACTCGCGGTAGATCTCGTTCAGCCACAGGAACACCGACCACTCCCGCTCGCCGGCCGCCACGGGCAGCAGGTGGGCGGCGGCCGGTGAGTCCTCGGTCTCCCGCTCGATGTGGATCACGACCGCTCCATCGACCTGGGGCATGGGCTGGGCCTCCCACGTCGACGGCAGGCGCCCGCCGCGCGGGCCTCGCTGCTCGACCTCGGCGAGGTAGTCGTCGCAGTACCGGTACGCGGCCAACTGCAGCGCGACCTCGGAGTAGGCCCGCTTACCGGTCTTGACGTCGACGATCACCCGACCCAGCCGCGGCGACTCGAAGATGCCGTCGAGGGTGCCGGCGTACTGGTAGCCGTAGCTCACCACCGATGCCTCGGACAGCACCTGCTCCAGGCTCCACGTGTCGAGGAGGTCGGCATAGACCTGCGCCGCCGCGCGCAGCGACTGATCGTCGGTGGAGACGGACTCGCCCTTGATCAGCTTCTCCGCCAGGGCGTGGATCCGCTTGCCGCGCACGGTCGCCTCGCGATTCACCGCATAGCGGGCCTTCTTGAGTTCCTCGAAGCGGTCGATCATGGACATGCCGGTCAGGCGGGGCCAGTTCTCGACGGCGTGCCGGGCGGTGGTCTCGGAGGCCCAGTTCACGAGGGCGGGCTTGTCGAGTACTCCGATGACGGAGGTGACGCCGGGGATCTTCTGTCCGTCGACGTAGTAGGCGTGGGAGTTGCCGAAGTTCTTCCGGCTGAATCTGCTCATCGCTCGCCGACCTTCCTGTGCGCGGCGACCGCGACGACACGAGCCGCTTCAAGAAGAGCGGCGGTCGCGTCCTCGATCGCGACGTCCACGTCCCCGTTGGTGGACGAGTAGAGCGCGGCGTGGAGATCTCCGAGGTCGTCGAGCTGCGCGAGTAGCCGAGCACGCAGCATGCGCAGCGCGGTGATGGTGTCCTTCTTGGTGCTGCTCATCGATGAGCGTCCTTCCTGTGGTGGTGTCGTGCGCAGGGGCACGGCTCCCAAATCGGGGTCTTCTTCGTCTTGTCGGTCCCGGTCTGGATCTGCTCCGGGCACGGGACCGGATGGTTGAGGTCGTGCCCGCAGAACGAGCAATTGCGGCGTGTCCGGCTACCGGTCGCGCGTGTCATCAGGGTCCTCACAGCTCGCGTGGACCACCTCGCCCGTCGCGGTGTCGTACCGGACCAGGTGCCCGCCGTGGATCGGCTGCGCGCACCGCCGGCACTCCGGATGCCGCCACCCTGCCGGGAACACCCCGCCGCGTCGGCGCGGACGGCGAGTCATGACAGCCCGCCGATCGCGGCCTGAGCGACCCGTGTGCGCGCGGCATGCCACACCGGCAGAGGCTCCGGATGCCGCCCGCCCAGGCCGAGGGTCATGCACTGGTCCGTCGTCGACGCGCACACCGGACACGCCGGCACGGCACCCCGCGTCCCCGGCGGGCAGCGATGTAGCTGCACGAGCCGCACCGCCATCGCTGGCGTCCGCGCCATCTCGACCTCGCCGCAGCACGAGCAGTCGATCCCCGGGCCGGCGATCAGGGCGACGGCGCCGTCGGGCGGGTACCAGCCGATCAACCTCATGCCGGCACCGCCTCACGGATCAGCTCCACGCTGGCGATCGCCGCAGGGTCCCAGATGCAGCCCGAGGCGCAGTCCCAGCCGTAGTAGAACCCCAGCTCGAACCGGGCCAGCCACTGGTACGGGGCGATGACGATGCCCTGGTACTCGGCAGCCACAGCCGCCCAGTCAATGAACCCGAGCAGACCGAAGTACTCGTCGGGGAACCGGCGGGTGAACGCGCGCAGGTCGTCGACGGTGGCCAGGTGCAGCACGCGGGCGTCGGAGGCGAGCGTCACGCGGTGCTCGTGCTGCCGGGTCAGGTCCCGGAACTCCTCACGCTCGCACCAGGCTGGCCAGTCATCGGGGCCGTCGACCGACACCCATAACCCGGCCGGCTTGTACCCGGCCTTCGTCTGAGCGACGTCGTGCGGGGCCAGGCCGGGCCGTGAGGTGAAGTGCGACAACGTCAGGTCGTGGAGCCCGGTCACAGCGACTCGCCCTTCCGCAGCCGGTACCCGGCAGCGAGCTGCTCGACCGGCGACAGCACATACCCGAGGTGCTCGAGAAGCTTCAGGTAGGAGGCGAGAGTGCGGTGTTTCTTGTCGCGGCCCAGGTCGGAGCGCCAGCCGTCCTTGATGCCGAGGAACGATTCGGCGCCGGCGAGCGCGTGACCGAGCTGGATCA
>CALMIQ010000047.1 GCA_937863965.1 uncultured Micropruina sp. | reverse complement strand
GTCGCGGTGAACCTGGACGGCCCCGGCAGCGACGAGGTCCGCGCCTACTTCATCGACAACCTCCGGCAGTGGTTCCTCGACTACCACCTGGACGGCCTGCGGCTGGACGCCGTGCACGCCCTGCACGACGAGTCGGCCATCCACCTGCTGGAGGAGCTGGCGGCGGTGGCCGAGGACATCGGTGCCGCCACCGGCATCCCGCGGGTGCTGGTCGCCGAATCCGACCGCAACGACCCCCGCACGGTGGCCGCCCG
Source organism: uncultured Micropruina sp. (assembly GCA_937863965.1). Taxonomy (GTDB): domain Bacteria; phylum Actinomycetota; class Actinomycetes; order Propionibacteriales; family Propionibacteriaceae; genus Micropruina. The sequence continues at coordinate 1,000 of CALMIQ010000047.1, read as the reverse complement.
CGGTGCCGGCGGGGCGGGCGGGCAGGGGCTCGACGGGCAGTGGGCCGACGACATCCACCACACCCTGCACGTGCTGCTGACCGGCGAGACCCAGGGCTACTACGCCGATTTCGCCGACCCGCAGGCGCTGCCCAAGGTGCTGGCGCACAGCCCGTTCTTCCACGACGGCACCTACTCCAGCTTCCGCGAGCGGCGCCACGGGCGTCCGATCGAGCCGGCGATCACGCCGGGCTGGCGGTTCGTCGGCTCGCTGCAGACCCACGACCAGATCGGCAACCGGGCCACCGGCGAGCGGCTGGGTCAGCTCGCCGGACGAGGCCGGGCCGCCATCGGTGCCGCCCTGCTGCTCACCTCGCCGTACACGCCGATGCTGTTCATGGGCGAGGAGTTCGATGCGTCCACTCCGTGGCAGTACTTCACCGATCATGAGGAGGAGTGGCTGGCCGAGTCGATCCGGGAGGGCCGGCAGGCCGAGTTCGCCGAACACGGCTGGTCGGGTCACGTCCCCGACCCGCAGGATCCCGGCACCGTGGAGGCGTCCACACTGAACTGGGCCGACCTGGACGACCCCGGCCGCCGGGAGTTGCTGGACTGGTACAAGACCCTGCTGCGGCTGCGCCGGGAGCTGCCCACGGTGCGCGGCGCCGCCCTCGGCGAGGGTGCCGTCGCCCGCGACGGTGACCTGCTACTGGTCCGCCGCGGCACCATCGAGGTGCTCGCCAACCTCGGCGACGAGCCCGGCCGCCTGCCCGTCCCGGACGGCTCCGAGCTGCTGGCGTCGTTCGGCGAGGTCGTCCTCACCTACGCGGGCGAGGTGGCGCTCGGCCCGCAGAGCACCGCCCTGCTGCGGGCGCCCCTGCCCGAGATCACCGGCGAGATCCCCCGGGTCGTGGTGTAGCCGCCGCGGCATCTGGGCGGACTTCGAGATCCCGGGTCGAGCCCGGGATGACGAGACGCTCCACGTCATGACGAGACGCTCCACGTCGTGACGAGACGCTCC
>CALMIQ010000046.1 GCA_937863965.1 uncultured Micropruina sp. | reverse complement strand
GGCTTCACGACGATGGCGATGTACCGCTACGTCGCCTCGAAGGACGACCTGCACCGGCTGATGCTGGACGCCACGATCCCCGGCGACGCCTGGGCCGTCGACCACGACGACTGGCGTGCCGGCCTCGAGCAGTGGGCGCGCACGGTGCACGACGCATACCGGCGGCATCCGTGGGCGCTCGACATCCCGCTGTCGATGGAGGCACTGCTGATGCCCGGGCAGATGCGCGCCGTCGACGCGGGCCTGCGTGCGATGCGCGCGACGCCCGGGCCGCTCGACCTGAAACTCGCGGTGTTGATGATGCTCTCGGTACAGGTCCGCGGGTTCGCGCTGATCGCGCGGGACATCGCCGACGCGGGCGGCGCGGTGGGCGAGGCGACCCGGCGGCTGGTGCTCGAGGTCGCACTCGACGGCCGGCTGCCCGACCTGGAGCCGCTGATCGCCAGCGGGGCCTATTTCGGAGACGCGCCCGAGCCGCTCCCCGAGGAGGGCGGCCGGGACGGCGACGGCGAGGACGACCTCGGCATCGCGCTCGCGCTGCTGCTGCCCGGCATCGAGGCCGCGCTCGCCGGGATGCCCGACGACGCCCCCGCCGTGGAGCGCAGCCCGCGGCAGGCGCTGGCCGCCGCCGAGGCCGAGCTCGCCGCCGCGATCGCGCTGCGGAAGGCGACCCAGCGCCGCGCCGGCGAGCTGGAGAAGCGCGAGTCGCGACTGCGCGCCGCGCGCGATCGTGCGCGCGCGGCCGCCAAGGAGGCCGCGAGGCTCGAGGCGAAGGGGTAGTCCGGATCCGCGGGATCGACCGGCGGACCGGGCGGCCGACGCGCCGGCCCGACCGCTCCGGCCCGCAAGGGTCAGCGGCTGACCCAGGCGTCCGGGATCTCCGCCAGGTGCCGGACGTGGTCGGGCAGCCGGCCGGTCCGCAGCTGCTCCAGCGAGGTGTCGTCCAGCACCTGGCGCAGACTGGAGCGCACTGCGACCCAGAGCACCGGCAGGTGTTCGGCCACCCCCTCGTACGAGGTCTGGTGCGGACGCCGTCCGCGCACCTCGGCGAGCGGTCCGTCGACGGCACGGAAGACCGCCCCGATCGGGATCTCGGACGCCGCCCGCGCCAGCCGGTAGCCGCCGCGCGCCCCCTTGGTGCTGACCACCAGCTCGGCGCGCCGCAGATCGGCCAGGATCGCCTCCAGGAATTTGCGGGGCAGGCCCTGACCCTGGGCGAGCACATCCACCGAAACGGGCTGACCCTCGGGATCGGACGCGTCCGCCAGCTCGAGCATCGCCCGCACCGCGTACTCCGTCTTCGCCGAGATCTCCACGGACCTCATTGTGGCGGGCTCAGACGGCCAGGGCGGGGAATTCCTCCTCACTCGGCAGGGTCCGGGTCGGTCGGACCCAGACCCGGTCGCCCACGGCGAGGCCGAGTTCGGCCGCCTCGTCCCGGGTCAGCTGGGCGAAGAACCGCTCGCCGGTGTGCGTGTGCCGCAGCTCGATGCGCACCTCGAAGCCCAGCCGGACCAGCCGCTCCACCTCCGCCTCGGTGACCCGGACGCCGGCCGCGCGCGCCTCCGCCTCGGCCCGCGCGGGGTCCCGTTCCAGGCGCAGGTCGTGGGGCCGGGCCACCTCGCCGTTCAGCCGCGAGACCGAGCCCAGGAAGGACATCACGAACGGGTTCGCCGGGCTCTCGTAGAGCTCGTCCGGGCTGCCCACCTGCTCGATCCGGCCCTGGTTGAGCACCGCGATCCGGTCGGCGACGTCCAGGGCCTCCTCCTGGTCGTGGGTGACCAGCACGGTGGTGACGTGGACCTCGTCGTGCAGCCGGCGCAGCCAGCGCCGCAGGTCGTCGCGCACCTTGGCGTCCAGGGCGCCGAACGGCTCGTCGAGCAGCAGCACCTGCGGGTCGACTGCCAGCGCCCGGGCCAGCGCCATCCGCTGCCGCTGGCCGCCGGAGAGCTGCGCCGGGTAGCGGTGCTGGAAGCCGGCCAGGCCGACCACCTCGAGCAGTTCGTCCACCCGCTTGCCGATCTCGGCCTTGGGCCGCTTGCGGATGGTCAGCCCGAAGGCGACGTTGTCGCGCACCGTCATGTGCTTGAACGCCGCGTAGTGCTGGAAGACGAAGCCGATCCCCCGCTGCTGCGGCGGGGCGTGGGTGACGTCCCGGCCGGCGATCACCACGGTGCCGCCGTCCAGGTCCTCCAGCCCGGCGATCGCCCGCAGCAGGGTGGACTTGCCCGAACCGCTGGGACCGAGCAGCGCCGTCAGGGTGCCGGAGGGGATCTCCAGCGACACGTCGTCCAGCGCCTTGAAGGTGCCGTAGGACTTGCGGGCGTCGGTGACGCTGATCATGAGGCGCTCCTTGGGGTGGTCTCTGCTGTCGTGTGGGTCTGGGCGGTGTGCGCCACGGGTCGTTTGCGGTCGAGGACGGTCATCAGCAGCAGCGTGACCAGGGCGAGGAACATCAGCAGCGTGGCGGCCGCGTAGGCGCCGTGGGTGTTGTGGTCGTCGATGTAGCGGGAGTGCACCAGCAGGGTCAGCGTCTGGGAGACGCCCGGGAAGCCGGAGCTCACCATGATCACCGCCCCGAACTCGCCCAGCGCCCGGGCGACGGTGAGCACCACGCCGTAGGTGAGGCCCCAGCGGATCGCCGGCAGGGTGATCCGGGCGAAGGTCTGCCAGCGGGAGGCGCCCAGGGTTGCGGCCGCCTGCTCCTGCTCGGTGCCGATCTCGTGCAGCACCGGCTCGACCTCGCGCACCACGAAGGGCAGCGTGACGAAGATCGTCGCGATCACCATGCCGGGCAGGCCGAAGATCACCCGGATGCCGAGGTCCTCCAGCCCGCCGAACCAGCCGTGGACGCCCCACAGCATGATCAGCGAGACGCCGACGACGATCGGCGAGACGGCGAACGGCAGGTCGACGACGCCGGACAGCAGCCGGCGGCCCGGGAATCTCCCCCGCACCAATGCCAGCGCGGTGACGACCCCGAAGATCACGTTGATCGGCACGGTGATGGCGACGATCAGCAGCGACAGGTTGAACGCCGAGATGGCGGCCGGCGTCCGGATCGAGGCCCAGAAGACGCCGAAGCCGGGCTCGAAGGTGCGCCACAGGATGGTCACGATCGGGACGGCCAGCAGGATGGTCAGATAGCCCAGGGCGATGGTCCGCAGGGCGATCTTGGCCGGGGTGGAGAGGGTCATGTCGCCTTCTCCTGCCGTTCCTGGCCGCGGGCGGCGAAGAACCGCAGCACCAGCAGCGTCGCGAACGAGATCGCCAGCAGCGCCACCGAGACGGCGGCCGCGTTCACCGGGCGGTCGATCTCGATCTGCTGCTGGATGTACTGCGAGGCGACCTGGGTCTCGCGCGGGATGTTGCCGCCGATCAGCACCACCGAGCCGTACTCGCCGATCGCCCGGGCGA
>CALMIQ010000045.1 GCA_937863965.1 uncultured Micropruina sp. | reverse complement strand
GTCGGGCTGACAGGATTTGAACCTGCGACCCCTAGACCCCCAGTCTAGTGCGCTACCAAGCTGCGCCACAGCCCGAATCTTCAGTTGTCCGGGGCCTGAGCCCCGACGAGTCACCTTACACGGTGCGGGCACCGGCCCTCAAAGCGACCACGCGCGTCCCGCCGCGAGCCGACACTCGCGGCCATAGACTGCTGCTGTGATCAACCCCACTCCCCTTCTTCGCCCTAGCCCGCTGGACATCTCCGGCCTGTTCGCCGGGTCCTTCGAGGCGCTCAAGCGCCGCTTCGGCCTGTTCATCCTGCTCGTCCTCGCCCCGACCGTCCTGCTGATCGCCCTCCTGCTGATCGCCGGAGTCATCGCCGGCGGTGCCGTGGCCACCGGCAACCGGTCCGCCATCACCGCCGCGATGGTGTCCGCCGGCCTGGTGGTCGGGATCGGCAGCATCGTCGTCGTCCTACTGCAGTACAAGGTCTACGGCATGATGTCGCTGGCCGCCTACGAGATCGCCCAGGGCCAGCGACCCGACTTCCGCGGCCTGCTCGCCCGAAGCAAGGGGTTCCTGCCGCGGATGGCACCGGTGATCCTCATCTTCCTCGGTGTCCTGGTGGCGTTCTATCTGCTGCTCTTCGCCCTGACCTTCGCGCTCATCAACAGCGCCCTGGACGGCAGCGGCAGTGGCGCGGCCGCCGGCGTGATGGTCCTGCTCATCCTGCTCGGCCTGGCGGCCATCCCGGTCGCGATCATCCTGTCGATCAAGCTGCTCTACCTCATTCCCGCGATCGCCATCGAGCAGCTCGGTGGCATCGACGCGCTGAAGCGCTCCTGGCGGCTGACCAAGGGCAGCTTCTGGCGGACCTTCGGCTACGCCATCCTTCCTCAGCTGGCCGTGTTCGCTATCTCGTCGGTGATCAGCATGTTCACCCAGTTCGGCGGGGCGGCGCTCGGGCAGACCCCGACCAGCAGCGACCCGGCGCAGGCATTCATGCTGCTGCTGGCGATGCTCCCGATGATGACGGTGTCCATCGTGCTGCAGCTGGCCGTCCAGTTGTTCACCACGCCGTTCCTGCAGACCTACTACACCTACATGTTCATCGATCAGGTGCGTCGCAGCGAACTGCCTCCGCAGCAGTACGGCTACGGTCAGCCCGGCTACGGCTACCCGGGCGCGGCTCCGGGTGGGCCGGGGTTCGCCCCGCAGCCGCCCTACCCGGGCCAGCCGTATCCCCCGCAGCAGCCGCCGGCCCAGCCCGGTCCGGCCCAGCCCGGTCCGGCCCAGCAGGGTCCGCCGTACGGCCAGGCTCCAGGCCAGCAGTGGCCGGGGCAGAACCCGGGCAACGGCCAGCAGTGGCCGCGGCAGGATCCGCCGGCCTGATCGGACGCCGGGTCAGCCGGCGGCCGCCAGCACCTCGCGCCGCGGCAGTTCGTCAGCGACACAGTCGCCGACGAACACCTGGTCGTCCTCGCACCAGGCCGACCACGACCCGAGGCTCACCTCGGGGTCACTGAGCGACACCCCGGTGCGCAGGTCGAACGCCTGCTTGTACATCGGCGAGAAGATCACCGGCACGTCCTCGCCGTCGACCAGCCGCGAGCCGATCAGCCCGCGCGCCATCACGTTGGCGCGGCTGTACGGATCCCACATGCCGACGGCGTAGATGCGGTCGTCGTGCAGCCGGACGACCGTCACCTGGCGTCCCGCCACCAACGCCGCCACCGGGCGCTCCGGCAACAACTCCTGGACCCAACACACCAACTGGCTCATCGTTCCACTCCTCTCGTGACCATGCCCGCCGGGATCAGCACCCGCCGGCGGCGTCCGGCGGAATCGACCAGCCCGATGCCGGCGTCCCGCTCGTCCGCGGTCGCCGGCCGGTGCTGGCCGCGCACCTCGACGTAGGCGAGGTTGTCGTCCACCGCGGACGCGTCGTTGACGAAGCCCGCGAACCGGGCCAGCTTGGCCGGGTCGTCCAGGACGTCGCGCCACTCGTCGCGATACGACCCGACATGGACGGCCATCGCGGCGTCCAGATCGTCGGCGATGCCCAGCGAGTCGTCCAGCACCACCGACCGGACGTGCTCCAGCCCGCCCTCGATCTCCTGCAGCCACACCGCGGTGCGCTGCAGCCGGTCGGCGGTGCGGATGTAGTACATGAGGAACCGGTCGACGGTGCGCACCAGGGTCTCGGTGTCCAGGTCCTCGGCCAGCAGGACGGCGTGCCGCGGGGTGAACCCGCCGTTGCCGCCGACATAGAGGTTCCAGCCCTTGTCGGTGGCGATCACCCCGACGTCCTTGCCGCGGGCCTCCGCGCATTCGCGGGCGCAGCCGGAAACCCCCAGTTTGAGCTTGTGCGGCGAGCGCAGGCCGCGGTAGCGCAGCTCCAAATCGATGGCCAGGCCGACCGAGTCCTGCACGCCGTAGCGGCACCAGGTCGAGCCGACGCACGACTTCACGGTCCGCAGCGACTTGCCGTAGGCGTGGCCCGACTCGAAGCCGGCGTCCACCAGCCGCCGCCAGATCGCCGGCAGCTGGTCGATCCGGGCCCCGAACAGGTCGATCCGCTGCCCGCCGGTGATCTTGGTGTAGAGCCCGAAGTCCTGGGCGATCTCGCCGATCACGATCAGCCCCTCGGGGGTGATCTCGCCGCCAGGCACCCGCGGCACGACCGAGTAGGTGCCGTCCTTTTGGATGTTGGCCAGGACGTGGTCGTTGGTGTCCTGCAGGGACGCCTGCTCGCCGGCCAGGATCGGGCCGTTGCCGAGGCTGGCCAGGATCGAGGCGACCACCGGCTTGCAGATGTCGCAGCCGCGGCCCCGGCCGTGGCGGGCGATGATCTCGCTGAAGCTGGTCAGCTGGGTCACCCGGACGACGTCGAACAGCTGCGCCCGGGAGATGTCGAAGTGCTCGCACAACGCCTTGGACACCGTGATGCCCGACTTCTCCAGCTCGACGGTGACCAGCTTCTTGACCAGCGGCAGGCACGATCCGCAGCTCGTCCCCGCCTTGGTGCAGGCCTTCACGCCACCCAGATCGGTGCAGCCGCCCTCGCGGACGGCGCACCGGATCGTCCCGGCGGTGACGTTGTTGCACGAACACACCGTCGCCTCGTCGGGCAGGTCCGTCTGCGGCGCACCCTCCAGCCCCGCCGGAATCAGGAACGCGGCCGGGTCCGCCCCGAGCCGGGCGCCCACCATGGGCCGCAGGCTCGAGTAGGCGGAGGCGTCCCCGACCAGGATGCCGCCGCGCAGGGTGGCGGCGTCGTCGGAGAGCACCAGCTTCTTGTAGACGCCGGCCACCGGGTCGGCGTACACCACCGACAACGCACCCTCGCCGGTGGCGAAGGCGTCGCCGAAGCTGGCCACGTCGACGCCGAGCAGCTTGAGCTTCGTCGAGGTGTCCGCGCCGGGGAAGGTGGCCGGGCCGCCGAGCAGCCGGTCGACCGCGATCTCGGCCATCGCGTAGCCGGGCGCCACCAGTCCCCAGACCCGGCCCTGGATGCAGGCCACCTCGCCGATCGCGTAGATCGACGGGTCGTCGGTGAGGCAGCCGTCGTCGACGATCACGCCGCCGCGTTCGCCGATCGGCAGGCCGGCGGCGCGGGCCAGTTCGTCGCGGGGCCGGACGCCGGTCGCGAAGATCACCACGTCGACGTCGATGGTGGAGCCGTCGGCGAAGGTCATCTTCTCCACCCGCTCGCGACCGCCGACCGATTTGGTGGCGGTGTTGGTGCGCACCTTCACGCCGAGCGCCTCGATCAGCCGGCGCAGCGCCTCGCCGCCGCCCTCGTCCACCTGGATCGGCATCAGCCGCGGCGCGAACTCCACCACCTCGCTGGCGGCGCCCAGCTTCTTCAGCGCGCCGGCCGCCTCCAGCCCGAGCAGGCCGCCGCCGATCACCGCGCCGCGCACCTGGCGTCCCGGGTTGTCCTGCTGCAGGCGTTCCACATACCCGCGCAGCGCGGCCACGTCGTCGATCGTCCGGTAGACGAAGCAGCCCGGCAGGTCCTTGCCCTCGACCGGCGGCACGGCCGCGTACGAACCGGTGGCCAGCACCAGCGCGTCGTAGGAGACCTCCAGCCCCCAGTGGGTGGTGACCGTCTTGGCCTCCCGGTCGATCCCGGTGACCTGCGACCGCTTGCGCAGCTTGACCAGCGGGTCCTCCCAGAGATGGTCCTCGCCGAGGTTCAGCAGCTCGGGGTCCCGCTTCTCGAAGTAGCTGGTCAGCGCCACCCGGTCATACGGCGGACGCGGTTCCTCGGCCAGCAGGGTGATCCGCCATTCGCCGGCCTCGTCGCGCGAGCGCAGCGCCTCGACGAAGCGGTGCGCGACCATGCCGCCGCCGACGACCACACAGTGCCGGCTCATCGGAGGTTTGCTCATCTGGGTTCTCCTCGGGTTCGGGTCAGGCAACGGACTTCTGCTTTCGTTCGGACGGCGCCGCCTCCAGCAGCCGGCAGACATCGGACAGGCACGAGCCGCAGCCGGTGGTGGCGCGGGTGGCCAGGGCCACGGCGTCCGC
>CALMIQ010000044.1 GCA_937863965.1 uncultured Micropruina sp. | reverse complement strand
CGCTGAAGGAGTTCTTCGGCACCTCGCAGCTGTCGCAGTTCATGGACCAGACCAATCCGGTCGCCGGCCTGACCCACAAGCGGCGGCTCTCGGCGCTAGGCCCGGGCGGCCTGTCCCGCGACCGCGCCGGCATGGAGGTCCGCGACGTCCACCACAGCCACTACGGCCGGATGTGCCCGATCGAGACCCCTGAAGGCCCGAACATCGGCCTGATCGGCTCGCTGGCGTCCTTCGCGCGGGTGAACGCCTTCGGCTTCATCGAGACCCCGTACCGCAAGGTCGTCGACGGCCGGGTCACCGACCAGGTCGACTACCTGACCGCCGACGAGGAGGACCGCTACGTCATCGCCCAGGCGAACGCCGCGCTGGACGCCGACGGCACCTTCTCCGAGGCCCGGGTGCTGGTCCGCAAGAAGCACGGCGACGCCGACGAGGTGGCGCCCGAGGACGTGCAGTACATGGACGTCTCGCCGCGCCAGATGGTGTCGGTGGCGACCGCGCTGATCCCGTTCCTCGAGCACGACGACGCCTCCCGGGCGCTGATGGGCGCCAACATGCAGCGGCAGGCGGTTCCGCTGATCCGCAACGAGGCCCCGTTCGTCGGCACCGGCATGGAGTACCGCGGCGCGGTCGACGCCGGTGACGTGACGGTTGCCGAGAAGGCCGGCGTGGTGACCTCGGTCAGCGCCGACATCATCGACGTCGCGGCCGACGACGGCACCTACCGCAGCTACCGACTGGCGAAGTTCACCCGCTCGAACCAGGCCACCTGCATCAACCAGCGTCCGCTGGTCACCGAGGGTGACCGGGTCGAGGTGGGCTCCCCGCTGGCCGACGGCGCCTGCACCGACAACGGCGAGATGGCGCTGGGCCGCAACCTGCTGGTCGCCTTCATGCCGTGGGAGGGTCACAACTACGAGGACGCGATCATCCTGTCCCAGCGCCTGGTGCAGGACGACGTGCTCACCTCGATCCACATCGAGGAGCACGAGATCGACGCCCGCGACACCAAGCTGGGCGCCGAGGAGATCACCCGCGACATCCCCAACATCGGTGAGGACATGCTCGCCAACCTGGACGAGCGCGGCATCATCCGGATCGGCGCCGAGGTCGGCACCGGCGACATCCTGGTCGGCAAGGTCACCCCGAAGGGCGAGACCGAGCTCACCCCGGAGGAGCGGCTGCTGCGCGCGATCTTCGGCGAGAAGGCCCGCGAGGTCCGCGACACCTCGATGAAGGTGCCGCACGGCGAGACCGGCACCGTCATCGGCGTCCGCGTCTTCGACCGCGAAGAGGGCGACGAGCTGCCCCCGGGCGTGAACCAGCTGGTCCGCGTCTACGTGGCGCAGAAGCGGAAGATCTCCGACGGCGACAAGCTGGCCGGACGCCACGGCAACAAGGGCGTCATCAGCAAGATCCTGCCGGTCGAGGACATGCCCTTCCTGGAGGACGGCACCCCGGTCGACATCGTGCTGAACCCGCTCGGCGTCCCGTCCCGGATGAACGTCGGCCAGGTGCTGGAGACCCACCTCGGGTGGGTCGCCAAGACCGGCTGGGACATCGCGGACGTCGCCGAGCCGTGGGCCGACCGGCTCAAGGACGTCGGCCTGGGCCGGGTCGAGGGCGATGCCCGGTTGGCCACCCCGGTCTTCGACGGCGCCAACGAGCACGAGATCGCCGGCCTGCTGGAGCACGGCCTGCCGCAGCGCGACGGCCTGCAGCTGGTGGACGCCGGCGGCAAGGCCAAGCTGTTCGACGGCCGTTCCGGTGAGCCGTACCCGGAGCGGGTCGGCGTCGGCTACATCTACATGCTGAAGCTGCACCACCTGGTGGACGACAAGATCCACGCCCGCTCCACCGGCCCGTACTCGATGATCACCCAGCAGCCGCTGGGCGGTAAGGCGCAGTTCGGCGGCCAGCGGTTCGGCGAGATGGAGGTGTGGGCGCTGGAGGCCTACGGCGCCGCCTGGGCGCTGCAGGAGCTGCTCACCATCAAGTCCGACGACGTCCCCGGCCGGGTCAAGGTCTACGAGGCGATCGTCAAGGGCGAGAACATCCCCGAGCCGGGCATCCCGGAGTCGTTCAAGGTTCTGGTCAAGGAGATGAAGTCGCTGTGCCTGAACGTCGAGGTGTTGTCCTCCGACGGCCAGGTGGTCGAGCTTCGTGATTCCGAGGACGACTTCCGCTCCGCCGAGGAGTTCGGAATCGACCTGTCCCGCCGTCCGGGTGCCGACTCGTTCGCCGCCCTCGACGAGGTCTGAGTCAACCGCTCAGTCGCAACCAACTCAGATCAGTTTTCGAAAGAAGAGAGAAAACACACGTGCTTGACGTCAACTTCTACGACGAACTGCGCATCGGTCTGGCCACCGCGGACCAGATCCGGGAGTGGAGCCACGGCGAGGTCAAGAAGCCCGAGACGATCAACTACCGCACCCTGAAGCCCGAGCGTGACGGCCTGTTCTGCGAGAAGATCTTCGGCCCCACCCGCGACTGGGAGTGCTACTGCGGTAAGTACAAGCGGGTCCGCTTCAAGGGCATCATCTGCGAGCGCTGCGGCGTCGAGGTGACCCGCAGCAACGTACGCCGCGAGCGGATGGGCCACATCGAGCTGGCCGCTCCGGTGACCCACATCTGGTACTTCAAGGGCGTGCCGAGCCGGCTGGGCTACCTGCTGGACGTCGCCCCGAAGGACCTGGAGAAGGTCATCTACTTCGCCGCGTACATGATCACCGCGGTGGACGCCGACGCGCGGCACCGCGACCTGCCCTCGCTGGAGGCCAAGGTCGAGGTCGAGCGCAAGCAGCTCGAGCAGCGTCGCGACAACGACGTGAACACCCGGCTGGCGAAGCTGGAGGAGGATCTGGCGCAGCTGGAGGCCGAGGGCGCCAAGGCCGACATCAAGAAGAAGGTGCGCGACGGCGCCGAGCGCGAGCTGAAGCTCGTCCGCGATCGCGCGCAGCGCGAGATCGACCGGCTGGACGCGGTGTGGACCCGGTTCAAGAACCTCAAGGTCCAGGACCTGGAGGGCGACGAGATCCTCTACCGCGAGATGAAGACGCGCTTCGGCAAGTACTTCGAGGGCTACATGGGTGCCGAGGCGATCAAGAACCGCCTGGCCACCTTCGACCTGCAGGCCGAGTCCGAGTCGCTGCGCGAGACGATCGCCACCGGCAAGGGGCAGCGCAAGACCCGCGCCCTGAAGCGGCTCAAGGTGGTCTCGGCGTTCCTGAACACCGTCAACAGCCCCTCCGGCATGGTGCTCGACGCCGTCCCGGTCATCCCGCCGGACCTGCGTCCGATGGTGCAGCTGGACGGCGGCCGGTTCGCGACGTCCGATCTGAACGACCTGTACCGCCGGGTGATCAACCGCAACAACCGGCTCAAGCGACTGCTCGACCTGGGCGCGCCCGAGATCATCGTGAACAACGAGAAGCGGATGCTGCAGGAGGCGGTCGACTCGCTGTTCGACAACGGACGCCGCGGGCGTCCGGTCACCGGCCCGGGCAACCGGCCGCTGAAGTCGATCTCGGACATGCTGAAGGGCAAGCAGGGCCGGTTCCGGCAGAACCTGCTGGGCAAGCGCGTCGACTACTCGGGCCGTTCGGTCATCGTGGTCGGCCCGCAGCTCAAGCTGCACCAGTGCGGCCTGCCCAAGGCGATGGCGCTGGAGCTGTTCAAGCCGTTCGTGATGAAGCGGCTGGACGACCTGAACCTGGCGCAGAACATCAAGAGCGCCAAGCGGATGGTCGACCGGCAGCGTCCGGTGGTGTGGGACGTGCTGGAAGAGGTCATCTCCGAGCACCCGGTGCTGCTGAACCGTGCGCCCACCCTGCACCGGCTCGGCATCCAGGCGTTCGAGCCGCAGCTGATCGAGGGCAAGGCGATCCAGATCCACCCGCTGGTCTGCACCGCCTTCAACGCCGACTTCGACGGCGACCAGATGGCCGTGCACCTGCCGCTGAGCGCGGAGGCGCAGGCCGAGGCCCGCATCCTGATGCTGTCGACCAACAACATCCTGAAGCCGGCCGACGGGCGTCCGGTGACCATGCCCACCCAGGACATGGTGATCGGCCACTACTTCCTGACCCTGGAGCAGCCGGGTCTGGCCGGCGACGGCCGGGTCTTCGCGTCGGTGTCGGAGGCGATCATGGCCTTCGACCGCGGCGAGCTGGCGATCGGTGCCCCGTGCACCATCCGGTTCCGCGACATCGTGCCCCCCGAGGGCGTCGAGCCGCGCGCCGACGGCAGCTACCTGCTGAAGACCACGCTGGGCCGGGCCCTGTTCAACGAGGCCCTGCCGATCGACTACGCGTTCGTGAACGTCGAGGTGGGCAAGAAGAAGCTGGGCCAGATCGTCAACGACCTGGCCGAGCGCTACCCGAAGATCGAGGTGGCGGCCACCCTGGACCGGCTGAAGGACCTGGGCTTCTCCTGGGCCACCCGCTCGGGCGTCACGGTGTCCATCTCGGACGTCCAGACCCCGCCGAACAAGCCGGAGATCCTGGCCACCTACGAGGCGAAGGCGTCCAAGATCACCAAGCAGTACGAGCGCGGCAAGGTGACCGAGGAGGAGCGCCATCAGGAGCTGATCCAGCTCTGGACCGACGCCACCGCGGAACTCACCGCGGCGATGGAGGCCAACTTCACCCGGAACAACCCGATCTTCATGATGGTGCACTCCGGCGCCCGAGGGAACATGACCCAGATGCGCCAGATCGCCGCCATGCGAGGCCTGGTGGCCAACCCGAAGGGCGAGATCATCGCCCGGCCGATCAAGTCCAACTTCCGTGAGGGCCTGTCCGTGCTGGAGTACTTCATCTCCACCCACGGTGGTCGGAAGGGCCAGGCGGACACCGCGCTGCGGACCGCCGACTCGGGTTACCTCACCCGGCGTCTGGTGGACGTCTCGCAGGACGTCATCATCCGCGAGGAGGACTGTGGCACCGAGCGGGGCCTGACCAAGGTGATCGCCGCGGAGGGCCGCACCGGCAAGCTGGTCGCCGCCCGCAACGTGGAGACCGCGGTCTACGCCCGGACGCTGGCCACCGACGTGGTCACCGCCGAGGGCAAGGTGCTGGTGAAGGCCGGGGTCGACCTGGGCGACGTCAACATCAAGAAGCTGCTCAAGAACGGCGTCACCGAGGTCAAGGTGCGCTCGGTGCTGACCTGCGATGCGGCGTCCGGCACCTGCGCGATGTGCTACGGCCGTTCGCTGGCCACCGGCAAGCTGGTCGACGTCGGCGAGGCGGTCGGCATCGTCGCGGCGCAGTCGATCGGTGAGCCCGGCACCCAGCTGACGATGCGTACCTTCCACACCGGTGGTGTGGCCGGCGACGACATCACCCAGGGTCTGCCGCGTGTGGTCGAGCTGTTCGAGGCCCGGCAGCCCAAGGGCAAGGCGCCGATCGCCGAGGCGGCCGGCCGGATCCGGATCGAGGACGGCGAGCGCAACCGCAAGCTGGTCATCGTCCGCGACGACGGCGAGGAGGACCTGGAGTACCTGCTGCCGCGCCGCGTCCGGCTGGAGTGGGAGGACAACACCGGCGTCCGGCACTCGATCCTCGACGGCGATCACATCGCCGCCGGTGCCCAGCTCTACGCCGGCACGCCCGACCCGCAGGACGTCCTTCGGGTGAGCGGCCTGCGCAAGGTGCAGGAGCACCTGGTCGACGAGGTGCAGGCGGTGTACCGGACGCAGGGTGCGCCGATCCACGACAAGCACATCGAGATCATCATCCGGCAGATGCTGCGCCGGATCACCGTGATCGAGTCGGGCGACACCTCGATGCTGCCGGGCGAGCTGGTCGACCGGAACACCTTCGAAACCCAGAACCGCCAGATGGTCACCGAGGGCCGGATGCCGGCCCAGGGGCGTCCGGTGCTGATGGGCATCACGAAGGCGTCGCTGGCCACCGAGTCCTGGCTGTCGGCGGCGTCCTTCCAGGAGACCACCAAGGTGCTCACCGACGCGGCGATCCACGCCAAGTCGGACAGCCTGGTCGGCCTCAAGGAGAACGTCATCCTGGGCAAGCTGATCCCGGCCGGCACCGGCCTGGAGCGGTACCGCAACATCCGGGTCGAACCGACCGCGGAGGCCCGGGCGGCCGCCTACGAGCTCAGCTACGACCCGTACGACTACGACATGGCCGGCAGCGGCATGTCGGTGTCGCTGGACGAGTTCGACATCGGCGACCTGCGCTGA
>CALMIQ010000043.1 GCA_937863965.1 uncultured Micropruina sp. | reverse complement strand
TCGAACGGCAGTTCCTCGGCCGAGCCGCGGCGGACGTCGACGCCGGGATTGCGCCGGGCGCACTCGGCGACGAACGGCGGCGACGGGTCGCAGGCCGACACGCGGGTGACACTGAGCCGGCGCGCGAGCTCGCCGGTGAGAGCGCCGGGGCCACACCCGACGTCCAGGGCGCGCTGACCCATCGCCACGCCGGCGAAGATGGCGAACTCGGACGCCAGCGGTCGCGAGTACCGGCCCATGAAGGCGTCGTAGGCCTCGCCGGGGACGCCGAAGGTGCGTGCTCCTGCCACCGGTTCCATGGCGCCTCCTGAGGTTGCTGCCCCCAGCAGGCTACGTCCGCGCCGGCGATCCGCACCCGGGCATAATTCCCACCGCCCGTTCGGGTGAGGAACGACGGCTACCAGCCCCAGTGGCGCCGCTGGGCGCTCACCGCCCAGGACGAGATCGCCTGGACGTCCGCGGCGGCGGGCAGCGGGCAGCCGCCGCCGTCCAGCAGTTTGCGCACCGCAGCCTCCAGGCGTCCGATCTCGGCCGAGACCTCGTCCCGCGGCACCTCACCACGTTTCACCGCCAGCACCCGTTCGCGTTCGGCGTCCGGCATCGGCAGGGTGAGCGAACCGGTGCTGGCGATCTCGTGGCCCTGATGGGCCAGGCGCAGGGCGTGGCTGCCGTACTTCACGTCCCAGCCGTACGTGGCGATCAGTTCCGGACGGTTGGGCACGTTGCGCCTGGACTGGCCGAGCATCCGTTCGTGCTGGGAGTGCATGTAGCCCAGGAAGCGCTCGACCGCCTGGCGGGACAGGAAGGCGCCGCGCAGCGCACGCAGTTCCTCGCCCAGCGGGGTGATCCTGACCAACGACTCGGCGGGTGCGAACAGCGGCAGCATCACCGTCGGGTTGCCCTTGATCGCCAGCCGCAGGTACTTGGCCAGCGAATACAGCACCAGGTCCGTGTCGCCGTGGCCGCTGCGGACGCCCTCGGGCTGGGTGCGCCAGATGTAGTCGTCCCGATGACGCTGCACGCCGAGGACGTACTCGGGCGGCTCGATGTACACGCCCATCTCGTCGTGGTCGTCGGTGCCGGCGATCGCGATGCCGTGGACGCCGCTGCCGACCACCGAGCGGAGGATCTCGTTGGGCAGGGCGACGCTCGGGTCGCCGTACTCCACGTTGACGGTCTTGGTCACCAGCCGCCGCCACCGCCGCCGCCGAAGCCGCCGCCGCCGCTGAACCCCGAGCCGCCGCTGGAGGCGCTGGTGGAGCTCTGCATCGCCGAGGACATGGTGTGGCTGAGCTGATCCATCGAGGAGGCGAAGTTGGTGTTCAGCACCGTTCCGTAGCCGTAGCCGACGTACCACGAGCTGTCGGCGACGTAGCGGCCCTGGGCGGCGAGATCCTGGAAGATCTTCGCCCAGCGCTCCGCGACCCCGAAGACGATGGCGTAGGGCAGGTAGCGGGAGAACACGTCGATGCCCTCCTCGAATTTGATCTGGTCGGCCTCCGCGGTGGTCAGGTAGAGCTCGAAGCCCTTCGCCTGGGCCAGCACCGCCGAGCCCTCGGCCGTCCGGGCGCCGAAACGGTTGCTGAGCATCAGCATCGCGATGCCACAGATGACTCCGGCGAGGCCGAGCAGACCGAAGCCGACGAAACTCAGCCCGAAACCGACCGCGGCGCCCACGCCGATCAGGCCGAGCCCGCCCACGACCGCGCCGCCCCGGACATGGGTGGGATTGCGGCGGAACCACTGCAGCTCATCGGTGACCCGCTTGTAGAGCCGCTCGCGGGTGCCCTCCACGGTGCCCGCGTAGCCCTTCTGCTTCAGGTCGTCGGTGGTCACCGTCGAGCCCTTCCGGAACAGCTTCTTCAGCAAATACGACTCGTAGCCGTTGAGCTGATCGCGGCCCGTCAGCCGGACGAAGGTCCAGTCCTTCTTGCCCTGCTGGTCGATCCGCAGATGCCCCCGGACGGCGAGATCGATGATGGTGGCCGTGATGTCCACGTCGTTCGCCGTGGAGTCGACCAGGACGCCGATCTCGCCCGGGCGGGCGCCCTTGGGGGGCGTGAACGCGACGGCGACCGGTGCGTCGACCGCGCCGCGTCCGATGCTCACCTGCTGGTTGGCGGCCGGCGTCACGCCGGGGGTGAGCCCGAGGTACACCTCGTCGCGGCTGCCGCGCCGGGTGCGGCGTAGCAGCGGCACCAGGCCGATCACGGTGAGCGCCGCGGTCAGGCCGCCGGTCACCGGGGTGAGCGGGAACATGTTGCCGATCCACATCCGCTTCTCCAGCCGGGCCTCCGCGCCGACGAAGGTGCCGGCCGGGAAGCCGGCCACGACCTGCAGCGCCGTCTCGCTGGGCAGCGAGGACTGGGTGAAGGTGACCGACTTGCCGTCCTGCTCGGCCCCGTCACACGGATCGTCCGCGCGGCCGTTGACGAAACAGGCCGACCTGGTCACGTTCACGGGGCCGGTGATGGTGACCTCGATGTCGCGGAACGGGACCTCCCAGGACCCGCCGATGACGTTCCAGTTCACCTCGTCGAGGCCCGACTGGGCCTGGTTCGGCGCGATCAGGCCGCGAATGCGGTACTGCACCAGGTAGCTCTGCGCGCCGCGGAAATAGGTGTTCTCGTTGCCGATCCGGATCAGCAGATTGCCGTCCTCGGTCTGGGTCTGGACCTCGGTGTTGGCCCCGGACGGGCTGCTCACCCGGAGCGAACTGACATCGACGTCGAGCATCCGCCAGTGGTCCGGATCGTTGTCCATGGCCTGGCGCAGCGGCAGGGTCAGGTAGGGTCCGCGTCCCTCGTCGCTGCCGAAGTTGAAGTCGAACGCGATCGTCACCGACGCGGTGCCGTCGGTCGCGAAGTCGGTGGTGACGTGGTAGCTGTCGATCCGGTCGTCGCTGGAGTCGGCGGACGCCCGGGGCGCCGGTAACAGCCCGATCAGGAAGACTCCGAGACCGATGAGCAGCAGGAGGACGCGTCGTCGCATGCTCCAACGGTAACAACCGGGGCGGCTAGGACGCCTACCCCGTTGGCAGGGTGAGGACTTCGGCGCCCTCGGCGGTGACCGCGATGGTGTGCTCGCTGTGCGCGGTGCGACAGCCGGTCGCGCTGCGCAGCGTCCAGCCGTCGGCGTCCATGGCAAGTTCGGCCGTGTCGGCCATCACCCACGGCTCCAGCGCGAGCAGCAGCCCGGGACGCAGCCGGTAGCCGCGGCCGG
>CALMIQ010000042.1 GCA_937863965.1 uncultured Micropruina sp. | reverse complement strand
TGACCACGCGCACCTTCACCTTCGGCGCCACCCGGCGTCCGGCCGAGTCGTCCGAAGCCGACGAGTAGCGCCGCGCGACCGGCTGGGAGGCCCGCGGCGCCGTCCGAAGCTCGACAGGCGGGGGACGGTTCCTAACGTGCGAGTTTCGAACGGAAAGAACCCCGCGCGTGCGAGTTTGGAACGAAGAAGAACCGTCCCCGGTTACTGGGTGACCTTCGGCAAGAGCACGGTGGACTCGTCGTCGACCTCGTCCTCGGGGGGTGTCGCACTGCCCGGCAGGCGGATGATGAACTCGGCGCCGCCCTCGGCCGAGCGGCCCGCCTTCACCCAGCCGCCGTGGGCCTTGATGGTCTGCGCCACGATCGAGAGCCCGAGCCCCGAGCCGGGGGTGTTGCGCGCGGACGGCGAGCGCCAGAACCGGTCGAACACGTGCGGCAGCTCGTCGTCGGGAATCCCCGGACCCTGGTCGGAGATGCGCAGCCGGTCACCCTCCAGCAGGACGTGGACGGTGCCGTCCTGGGGTGAGAACTTGACCGCGTTGTCCAGCAGGTTGGTGATCGCCCGCTCCAGCGAATCGGGCTCGCCGACCAGGTAGAGCGGGTTCAGCTCGACGTCGAACGACAGGGAGGGTCCGCGCCGTTTCGCCCGCGCGATCGCGCTGTGCACCACGTCGCGCAGGTCGATCGGCTCGGGGTGCGGCTCGACGACGTCCTCGCGACTCAGATGCACCAGGTCGCCGACCAGGGTGGTGAACTCGCCGAGCTGCGCGGCGATGTCGCGCAGGATGTCGGTCCGCGCGCCCTCGGGCAGCATCCGGCTGCGCTCGTCGGCCACCAGCAGTTCGACATTGGTCCGCAGCGACGTGAGCGGCGTCCGCAGCTCGTGGCCGGCGTCCGCGATCAGCCGGTGCTGCCGCTCGCGGGACGACTGCAGCGAGCTGAGCATGGTGTTGAACGAGCGTCCCAGGTCGGCCAGTTCGCCGGTGCCCTCGATCACGATCGGGTCCAGCTCGTTGGTGTCGGTGACGTGGGTGACGGCCTCGGTCAGCCGGCGCATCGGACGGATCGCCGCACGCGCGATGACGAAGCCGATGGCGCTGGACACGCCGACGCCCAGGAAGCCGAAGATGGCCAGCGACCAGGCCAGGGTGGCCAAAATGTTGTTGGTGGCCTGCAGCGGACGCCCGAGCACCAGCGCGTACCTCTCGGTGCCCGCCTTGAGCGGCACGGCGACGATCCGGTACGGCTCGCCGTTCGAGGCCGCCCCGGTGCGGGCCGAGGAGCCCTGCTGCCGCCGGGCGACCGAGAGTTCCTCCACGCCGGGCACCAGGCTCACCGTGGCGCCGGGCAGGGTGCTGACCCTGCTGTCCGCGCGCACCAGCATCACCGTCACGTTGGCGGCCTTCAGCGCGTTGGTGTCCAGGCCGCCCATGCCCTCGATATCGACCGCGACCCAGTTCGCGGTCACCGCGGCGACGTCCACCAACTCGCTGTCCAGCTGGTTGAAGACGGTGACCCGGGTGATCAGCCAGGCGGCGACGCCGGTGAGCGCCACAGCGGACGCCACGGCGGCCGCCACCAGGACGGCCAGGCGATCCCGCAGCGAACGTTCGCGAACCGCCAGCAGCCGGTTCAGCCAAGCTGTCACGGGGGCGTCTCGCGCAGCACGTACCCGATGCCGCGGACGGTGTGGATCAGCCGGCTCTCACCCTCTCCCTCGGTCTTGCGCCGCAGGTAACCGATGTAGACCTCGAGCGAGTTTGCCGTGGTCGGGAAGTCGAAGCCCCACACCTCGTTGAGCAGCCAGCCGCGCTCCAGCACCTTGCGGGGGTGCTCCAGGAAGGTCTGCAGCAGCGCGAACTCGGTGCGGGTCAGGCTGATCCGGCGTCCGGCGCGCAGCACCTCGCGGGTCTGCGGGTCGAGGGACAGGTCGGCGAAGGTCAGCAGTTCGTTGTCCGCTTGCTCCTCGGCGGCCGGCTTCGAACGCCGGGTGAGCGCTCGCAGCCGGGCGAGCAGTTCGTCCAGCGCGAACGGCTTGGCCATGTAGTCGTCGGCGCCGGCGTCCAGGCCGTCCACCCGGTCGTTGACCGCGTCGCGGGCGGTCAGCACCAGGATCGGCACGTCGTTTCCCGTGGAACGCAGCATCCGGGTGGTCTCCAGACCGTCGAGCCGGGGCATCATCACGTCCATGATCACCGCGTCCGGACGCAGCGCCGACAACCGGGCCAGCGCCTCCAGCCCATCGCCGGCGGCGGTCACCTCATAGCCCGAGTACTGCAGGGAGCGGGCCAGGGAGTCCCGGACGGCCTGATCGTCGTCGACAACGAGGATGTGCATGGGATCAGCCTGCCACGCCGCACCGGCCGGGGCGCGCTGACCGGCCGGGTAGGTCACTTCTGGAACTCGCGCACCCGGTCCAGGACGCCGGGCATGGCCGCCTCGATGCTGGCCAGCGTGCCGTTGAAGCCGTCGGCCGAGCCGTACCAGGGGTCGGGGACGCCGGAGCCGGGTTCGGCGTCCGGGTCGAAGTCGGTGAGCAGGACGAGGTTGTCGGCGTCCGGAACGAGGCGCCGCATTCGGGACAGGTGCAGGCCCTCCATGGCGACCACCAGGTCGGCGTCCCGGATCTCGGCGGCGGTGATCTGGTGGGCGCGATGGCCGCCGCTGCTGTAGCCGGCCCGGGCCAGCACCCGCCGGGCCCGGGCATCGATGGGTTCGCCCAGCTCTTCGGTGGAGGTGCCGGCAGAGGTGAATCGCACCCCGTCCAGTCCGGCGCGTTCGGCCCAGCCGCGGGCGACCCGCTCGGCCATCGGCGAGCGGCAGATGTTGCCCCAGCAGACGAAGATGACCTCGACCACGTCAGCGGTTGACTTCGCTCTTGGAAAGGAACGACGAGTTCAGGATGAACGACACGATCGACACGATCAAGGCGCCCCAGAAGGCCGACCAGAACCCGTCGACGTGCCACCCGACGTGGAGTTGCTCGGCGAGCCACGCGGTGAGCCAGAGCAGCAGCGCGTTGATCACCAGCAGGAACAGGCCCAGGGTCAGCAGCAGCAACGGCGCCGAGGCGAACGTGAACAGCGGCTTCACGATGGCGTTCACCACGCCGAAGATGGCCGCGACCACCATGATGACGATCAGGTTGTCCTGCAGTTCGTTGGTTTCCATCCGGATGCCCGGCACCACCCAGGTGGCGAACGCGAGGGCGGCAGCGCTGAACAGGAAACGCATGACCATGGGGCAATTCTGTCATGGCAGAGTACTCCCAGAGAATCGACCGACAGATGGGCCCCATCGTGAACCTGCGTCACCGTCACTTCCTCAAGGAGCTCGACTTCGCCCCGGCCGAGTGGCGAGGGCTGCTCGACCTGACGGCCGAGCTGAAGAAGGCCCGGAGGTCGCGTCGTGAGGCCAAGCGGCTGGACGGGTTGACCCTGGCGCTGATCTTCGAGAAGCCGTCCACCCGGACGCGGTCCTCGTTCGAGGTGGCCGCCTACCACCAGGGCGCCAACGTCAGCTATTTCGACGAGACCGGCGCTCACATGGGGCACAAGGAATCGATCGCCGACACGGCGCGGGTGTTGTCCCGGTTCTACGACGGCGTTCAGTACCGAGGGTCGCGGCAGGAGATCGTGGAGACCCTCGCCAGGCACAGCAGCGTGCCGGTGTGGAACGGCCTGACCGACGAGTGGCACCCGACCCAGAGCCTGTGCGACATGTTCACCATGCGCGAGTCGTCGGGGCTGGAGGATCGCGACATCAGCTTCGCCTACATCGGGGACGCCCGGTTCAACCAGGGCCGCTCGCTGCTGATCGCCGGCGCGATGATGGGCATGGACGTCCGGATCATCGCGCCCGAGGCGTTGCAGCCGGACCCGGAGCTGGTGTCCATCGCCCGGCGGATCGGTGCCGGGACGGGTGCCCGGGTGACGGTGACCGAGGACGTGGCGGCGGTCAAGGGGGTCGACTTCGTGCACACCGACATCTGGGTGTCGATGGGGGAGCCCAAGGACGTGTGGGCCGAGCGGATCGAACTGCTCACCCCCTACCGGGTGACTGCCCAGCTGCTGGAACGCACCGAGAACCCGGACGTGAAGTTCATGCACTGCCTGCCCAGCTACCACGACCTGGACACGACCGTGTCGCAGCAGATCCTGGCGGAGACCGGCCGCGAGGTCTTCGAGGTGACCGAGGAGGTCTTCGAGTCGGCGGCGTCCCTGGTCTTCGATCAGGCCGAGAACCGGCTGCACACGATCAAGGCGATCCTGGTCGCGACGCTCGCCGGGCACTGAAGGGTCGTCAGCCGGCCGCCGCGCTGTCCCGGCCCTGGAAGGCCCGCTCCATGGCTTGCGCCGGCCAGTACTGATTCAGGAACACCTTGCCCTGACGCTTGAGCGAGCGCCGGTCGAGGTTGCGCCCGCGGTCGACCACCGGCACCAGCAGGCCGGCGCCCGTGAGCAGCGCGATCAGGGCGGCGGTGTGCGGGTCGGGTTCGGCGCCGAACAGGAAGACCTCGTCGAGCCGGGCCCGCAGCTGCGCCTCATGGCGTCCGTCGACGCTGACCCACCGGGTGGTGGGAACCAGGCCCAGCACCCGGTGCGGCTTCCGGCTGACCAACTCGGCCCGGGCCAGGCGTTCGTAGACGGTGTCGACCACCTTGCGGCCGAGCCGATCCACCAGCACCGACGGGAACCAGGCCGGCTTGCCGCCGATCACGGCGACGGCGTCGCTGAGCAGCGGATCGACCGGCCAGGCGGCGTCCGGCACATTCACCGCCCGGTTCTTCCGGACCGACTCGCCGGGCTCGCTGAGCCGGACGTTGCCGGCCAGGGTCAGGTCGCTGAGCAGCGCACCGCCGATCAGTAGGTCGGTGTAGCGGGCCAGCTTCTTTCCGGTCTGGTCGTCGGTGGCGAGCAGCAGGACGTCCTCGGCGAGCAGCATGGAAGGCCCTCCTCGGTGCGGTTCGTGGGGTTCAATGGGACGATCATGCCCGGTGGTGCAACGCCGCACCTCCGCGCTGCGTGTGTGCAGGGTATGACGCTTGTGCAGGAGGCGCCGGTGACCGCGGTTGGATTCGAGGATTACGTCGCCACCCGGTCGGTCGCGCTGCAGCGTTTCGCCTACCTGGTCACCCGGAACGCCGAGGACGCCCGTGACCTGGTGCAGGACGCCCTGCTCGGCCTGTACCCGCACTGGAGCCGGGTGAGCGCCGCCGGCAATGTGGACGCCTACGTGAAGCGCAGCATCGTCAACGCCGGCATCAGCCGCTGGCGGCGGACCGGCCGCGAGCAGGTCAGCGACGAGTTGCGGGCCGTCACCCCCGACCACGCCGCCGGTGTGACGGACGCCGAACTGGCCTGGCAGCTGTGCGCGAGCCTGCCGCCGCTGCAGCGCGCCGCGGTCGCGCTGCGGTTCTACGACGACCTGGAGTATGCCGACATCGCCGCGATCCTGGGCTGTCCGGAGGCGACCGCCCGCTCCCATGTGCATCGTGCGCTGACCCGGCTGCGCACCCGACTGATCGAGGACGAGACCGATGACTGAGCCCACAGCACCCAACGACCGGGCCGAGCGCGCCTTCCGGGACGGGCTCCGGCAGCATGCAGACGAGGTGGACTTCGAGCCGCTGGAGTTGGTGACACCCACCCGCTCGGGCGGGCGGATTCCGCGCTGGCTGCCGGTGGCGGCCGTCGTCGCGCTGGTGGCGGCGGTGGCGATTCCGCTTGCCATCACCCAGTTCGGCGGCGGCTCCAGCAGCGCGGTGCCCGCTCCGGCGCAGGCCGAGCGTGCGCCGGCCGATTCCGGGTCGGGCTCGGCGCCCCACGCGTCGGGTGATGCGCCCCGGCCCGGGTGGCGCTGGGAGTCCTACCGGGTGCTCAGCTATCAGGTGCCGCAGTACTGGGGGTACGCCTGGTCGCCGGCGAGCGACTGGTGTGCCGCCGGACGGATGAAGGCGGCGCCCGGGCCGTTCGTCGATCTGGCCCCTGAGCTGCGGCCGGTGGCGATGATCCTCTGCCCGCGGGAGTTGCCCGCCGGGCAACTGCAGATGTTCGTGACCGTGCGTTCGGTGACGGCCGCCGATCGCGGGTGGGACCTGCCGGCCGGCTGGACGATGGCCACCAGTAAGGAACTGGCCGGCTATGTCGTCCAGGTGGTGCATACCAACGAGTTCGCGCAGGTCGCCGGACAGATCATCGGGTCCGTCCGTCCGATCGGGGCGGTGGATCCCAACGGCTGCCCCGCCGTGGACGTCATCGAGGACGGCGGGATGCCCTCCAAGGTCGCCGAGCTGGACGCCCCGGACCGGGTCTCGCTGTGCCAGTACCGACCCGGTGAGGCGGGACTGGTGGCCTCCAAGCTGCTGACCGGCGCCGAGGGGCGGAGCGTCGCGGCGGCGCTGGCGGCCGCCCCGGCGGGCAGCGGGCCGGACGACACCTCGTGCGAGGCGTCGGCGCCCGACTTCGCCCGCGCCCGGCTGTGGCACGGCGAGACGGCCTCCGAGGTCTACGTGCGGTACGCCGGCTGCCGCGGCAACGGCATCTTCGACGGGGGCCCCAGCCGCAAGCTGACCGCTGAGGCCTGCCGGGCGGTCCTGCAGCCGCCGCTGGTGTTCACCACCGGCCACGGTCCGGTCGGCGAGCTGTGCATGGCTCCGCCCGTGACCGGGGGAGAGGACGCCCCGACGCCGGGTGCGTCGCCGACCCGCTGAGGCCGTCATCCCGGGCCAGTTGGTCATCCCGGGCCGGTTCGTCATCCCGGGCTCGACCCGGGATGTCGGTCGCGGGACAGATCCCGGCATCCGCCGGGATGACGAGGGGCCGGGTGACGGCAGGGCCGGGTGACGGCGGGGCCGGATGGCGAGGGCAGGATGCCGAGCGAGCGGCCTTTGCTCACAGCACGTCGATCGACTCCAGCCAGGCCCGGGTGTCCTCGTCGTCCACCCACAGGTGGGCCCGCCAACCGGCGGCCAGGGCGCCGTCCACGTTCTCGGGCCGGTCGTCGACGAAGGCGATCTCGGACGGCGCGACGTTCAGATCGGCGGCGGCGTGATCGTAGATCCGCCGCTGCGGTTTGCTCGCCCCGATCAGGGCCGACACGTAGACCCGGTCGAAGTGCCGGCGCCAGGGAGCTGCCTCGATGGCGTCGCCCAGCGGCCGCGGCGCGTTGGAGAGCAGGCCGGTGAGGCGTCCGGACGACTTGGCGTCGACGATCAGCCGTTCCGCCGCGGGACGGATCCGGGTCCAGATGGTGGCGTCCGTGGTGGCCAGCAGTTGGACGTGTTCGGCCGAGACCGGCAACCCGAGCCGGGTCAGCAGCGGACCCCAGTAGGCGTCGTCCGGACCGCCCTCGTCGTACGCGCGCCGGCCGTCCCAGTAGCCGGCGGCGAAGTCGTCGGCGGCGACGCCGAGCAGTCCGGCGGGGTGCGAGTGGATGTCGGGCGGCGAGGCCAGCACCTGGCCCAGGTCGAAGACGACGGCGCGGATCATGGCAGCCATCATGGCGTGTTCTCGCCGCTGCCTTGATCGCTGGGGGAGAACGGCTGCCGGAATTGTCGGTGTCTGCGCCTAGCGTGGCCGCATGAGCATGGAGGTAACGGCGTGGAACCAGCTGTACAACGCCTCGCACGCCCAGTCCGACTCGCGGCCGTTCAGCGCGAAGACGCTGCGCCGCATCTGGGAGTTCGCGCGCCCGCATCGGGGCGAGTTGATCGGCTTCCTGGCCGGCAGCGTGTCGATCGCGGCGTTGGGTGTGCTCAACCCGGTGCTGGCCGGGCGGGTGATCAACGCCATCACCGGCCAGGCGCCGTTCGCGACCGTGCTCACCCTCGCGATCGTGATCGCGGTGGTCGCCGTGCTGCTGGCCGGGCTGGGGCTGCTCACCCGCTGGCTGTCGGCGCGGATCGGTGAGGGCCTGATCTACGACCTGCGCCGCGCCGTCTTCGACCACGTGCAGACGATGCCGATCGCATTCTTCACCCGGACGCGCACCGGCGCCCTGGTCTCCCGGCTGAACAGCGACGTGATCGGTGCCCAGCGGGCGTTCAGCCAGACCCTGTCGGGCGTGGTCACCAACGTCGTCGCGGTCACGCTCTCGCTGGCGGTGATGCTGACCCTGTCCTGGCAGGTCACCGTGCTCGCCCTGGTCCTGCTGCCGATCTTCGTGCTGCCGGCCCGGCGGATGGGCACCCGGCTGGCCCGGCTCGAACGCGAGGCCGCCAACCACAACTCGGTGATGAGCACCCAGATGACCGAGCGGTTCTCCGCCCCGGGCGCCACCCTGGTGAAGCTGTTCGCCGATCCGCGGCGCGAGTCCGAGGAGTTCGCCGGACGCGCGGCGCGGGTGCGCGACATCGGCGTCCGCCGGGCGATGGTGCAGATGGCCTTCGTCACCGCGCTCACCCTGGTCTCGGCGCTGGCGCTGGCCCTGGTCTACGGGCTGGGCGGCTGGTTCGCGCTGACGGGCAGCCTGGACGCCGGCACCGTGGTGTCGTTGGCCCTGCTGCTCACCCAGCTGTACGCCCCGCTGACCGCCCTGGCCAACGCCCGGGTCGAGGTGATGAGCGCCTTCGTCAGCTTCGAGCGGGTCTTCGAGGTGCTCGACCTGGAGCCGCTGATCAAGGACCGTCCCGACGCCCGTGAGGTGTCGGCCGGCGGCGTCGGCGTCGAGTTCGACCGGGTCAGCTTCGGCTACCCGGCCGCCGACAAGGTCTCGCTGGCCTCGCTGGAGGAGGTCGCCGTCCTCGACCACCGGGCCGGTGCCGAGGTGTTGCATGACGTGTCCTTCACGGTGCCCGCCGGCGCTCTGGTCGCCCTGGTCGGTTCCTCGGGCGCCGGGAAGTCCACCACCGCCCAGCTGGTGTCCCGGCTCTACGACGTCGACAGCGGCACGGTGCGGCTGGCCGGCGAGGACGTCCGTGACCTGACCGCCCGTTCGATCCAGCAGACCGTGGGCATGGTCACCCAGGACGGCCACCTGTTCCACGACACGCTGGCCGCCAACCTGCGGCTGGCCAGGCCCGACGCCACCGATGACGAGCTCTGGGAGGCGCTGCGCCAGGCCCGGCTGGACGCCCTGGTGGCCGAGATGCCCGACGGCCTGGCGACCGTGGTCGGCGAGCGCGGCTACCGGCTCTCCGGCGGGGAGCGGCAACGGCTGACCATCGCCCGGCTGCTACTCGGACGTCCCCGGGTGGTGATCCTCGACGAGGCGACCGCGCATCTGGATTCGCGCTCCGAGGCCGACGTGCAGGCGGCACTGACCGTGGCGCTCGAGGGACGCACGGCGATCGTGATCGCGCACCGGCTCTCCACCATCCAGGCGGCCGACGAGATCCTGGTGATGGAGCACGGCCGCATCGTCGAACGCGGCCGGCACGACGGGCTGCTGGCGGCCGGCGGACGCTATGCCGAGCTGTACCACACCCAGTTCGGCCGGCCGGTGCCGGTCGACGGCCGACCCGGGCTGCCATGATGGCGTCCATGGCCACCTGGATCGGCGGGACGGCGGATCGTCCGGCGCTCTTCTTCTCCGGCCCGGCGGCCTTCGACGCCTGGCTCGCCGACCATCACGACCGCGAGACCGAACTGTGGATGGGCCTGTTCAAGAAGCACGCCGCGCACCAGGGGCTGACCTGGCCCGACGCGGTCCCGGTGGCGCTGTGCTGGGGCTGGATCGACTCGATCATGCACCGGATCGACGACGACACCGTCCGGCAGCGGTGGACGCCGCGCAAGCCCGGCAGCAACTGGAGCCAGGTGAACATCGCCCTGGTCGAGCAGCTCACCGCCCAAGGCCGGATGCGCCCGCCCGGCCTGGCCGCGTTCGAGCGCCGGCGGCGCGACCAGGCTCCCTACAGCTACGAACGGGACGGCGAACTCGCCCTTCCCGATGCCTACGAGGCGTTGCTGCGGGCAGATGAGGCCGCCGTGGCCTTCTTCTACGGACGCGCGACGGCGTCCTATCGGAGGGTCTGCATCGGCTGGGTGATGCAGGCGAAGACCGAGGCCACCCGCGCCAAACGGTTGGCCGACCTGATCGCCGATTCGGCCGCGGGCAGGCTGATCAAGCCGCAGCGCTACGGCGAGCCGCCCAAGTGGGCGCAGTAGAACCCGGGGCCGGGCAGGACCAAAGCTGGCCCGGCAGAACCAAAGTGGGCCCCGCAGAACCGGTGCCGCCGCGCATCCGCGAGTGCAAGCATGCGCACAAATACCCGTATCCCGCTCGCCCGGCGCTGATTAGGGTGACCGTGCACACCCCCGAAGGAGCACGTCATGTACGGATTCCTGCCTCGCCTCGCGGTCCCGGTTCCGTCGCCGGACGTCCTCGCGCCGACCGAGTTGCGGGCGCGCCGCTTGCTCGCGCCACCCACCGCCGAGGCGCCGCCGGCGTCCGAACTGGGGCTCTCCCACCCCCGGCTGGACTCGGCAGAACTCTTCGAGGCCATCTCGCAGCCGGCGGCCGACCTGATCGCGAACG
>CALMIQ010000041.1 GCA_937863965.1 uncultured Micropruina sp. | reverse complement strand
CCTGGCTGCTGGTCGTGCTGCAACTGCTCTACCTGCCGAACCTGCTCGCCTGGACCGCCAGCTGGGCGCTCGGCGCCGGGTTCGGTGTCGGTGTCGGCTCGTTGGTCTCGCCGATGCTGACCACCGCCGGCATGCTGCCGGCCGTCCCGGCCCTCGGCGCGGTGCCCGAGCCGGGCGCCGGCGGGCCGTGGAGCTACGCCTGGCTGCTCAGCGGCGTCCTGGCCGGGGCGGCGGCGGGCTGGGTGGCCGCCGCGGCGCCCCGTCCGGAGCGCCGCAGCCTGACGCTGTGGCTGGCCCGCGGCGCCGGTTCCGGCCTCGGCACCGCCGTGATCGTGATCGCGATCGCCGCGCTCTCCCGCGGCGACCTCGGCGCCGGCCGGCTCACCGGCATGGGGCCGGTGCTGCTCAACCTGCTCTGGCTGGCGCCGGCGCCGATGCTGGTCGGCGGTGCCGCCGCGGCGTTGACCCACTGGTTCGCCCGCGGACGCCACCTTCCCGCGGTCTCCGTCGAGGACAGCACCGAACTGATCGACCTGCCCACCGAGTCGCTGGAGACCGAGACGGTGGTCCTGGGCCGCGACTGAACGACGCCGTCCCGGGTGTCTGCCCGCGGATGCGCGGACGTCCTCGGCCGCCGGTGGCGGGCGTTAGGCTGCCACCCATGGCCTTCCGCATCGCCGTGCTGATCTCCGGCACCGGCAGTCTGCTGCAAGCCCTGCTGGACGCGCAGGCCGCCGGCGAGCTGCGGGCCGAGGTGGTGCTGGTCGGCTCCGACAACGCTGCCGCCGAGGGGCTGCGGCGAGCCGCCGCGGCCGGCGTCCCCGGCTTCGTCCACCCCTTCGTCAAGGGGGGAGACCGGGCCGCCTGGGACGCCGAACTGACCGAGCTGGTCGCCGCGCACGACATCGACCTGGTGGTGCTGGCCGGCTTCATGAAGCTGGTCGGGCCGGTCTTCCTGGCCCGTTTCGGGGGCCGGACGATCAACACCCACCCGGCGCTGCTGCCCAGCTTCCCCGGCATGCACGGCCCGCGCGACGCCCTCGAGCACGGCGTCAAGGTGACCGGAAGCACCGTCTTCGAGGTGGACGCCGGGGTCGACACCGGCCGCATCCTGGCCCAGGAGCCGGTCCGGGTGCTGCCCGGCGACACGGTCGAATCGCTCCACGAACGCATCAAGGTGGCCGAGCGGGTGCTGCTCGTCCACACCGTCAACGAACTGGCCTCCAACGAACGGGCCTCCAAGGGGGACGCATGACCGACCGGCTGCCCATTCGCCGCGCCCTGCTCTCGGTGTACGACAAGTCGGGGCTGGTCGAGCTCGGCCGGGCGCTCGCCGACGCCGGCGTCGAGATCGTGTCCACCGGTTCGACCGCCCGGACACTGACCGACGCGGGCGTCCCGGTGACCCCGGTCGAGTCGGTGACCGGCTTCGCCGAGTGCCTGGACGGCCGGGTGAAGACCCTGCATCCGCACATCCACGCCGGCCTGCTGGCCGACCTGCGGCTGGAGTCGCACCGCGCCCAGCTGGCCGAGCTGGGCATCGAGCCGTTCCAGTTGGTGGTGAGCAATCTGTACCCGTTCACCGAGACCGTCGCCTCCGGCGCGAGCCCCGACGAGTGCGTCGAGCAGATCGACATCGGCGGGCCCAGCATGGTGCGGGCCGCGGCCAAGAACCACCCCAGCGTGGCGATCGTCACCTCACCCGAGCAGTACCCGTGCCTGGTGGACGCCCTGGCCGCGGGCGGGTTCACGCTGTCCGAGCGGCGGGCGCTGGCCACCGTCGCGTTCCGGCACACCGCCGCCTACGACATCGCTGTGGCGTCCTGGATGGGCGAACAGACCAACCCGGGGGCGTGGCCGTCCTGGATCGGCGGCGTCTGGCACAAGGTCGGCGGGCTGCGCTACGGCGAGAACTCCCACCAGCAGGCGGCGCTGTACCGCTACCCGGGCGGGCCGTCCGGCATCACCGGCGCCGAACAGCTGCACGGCAAGGAGATGAGCTACAACAACTACACCGACGGCGACGCCGCCTACCGGGCCGCCTACGACTTCGCCGAGCCGGCGGTGGCGATCATCAAGCACGCCAACCCGTGCGGGATCGCGGTCGGCGCCGACATCGCGCAGGCGCACCGCAAGGCGCACGCCTGCGACCCGGTGAGCGCCTTCGGCGGCGTGATCGCCACCAACCGGCCGGTGTCGGTGGAGTTGGCCGAGCAGATCGCCGAGATCTTCACCGAGGTGGTGATCGCACCCTCGTACGACGATGGTGCGCTCGAGGTGCTGAGCCGGAAGAAGAACATCCGGCTGCTGCGGGCCGCGCCCTATGAGCATCGGGAGCGTCAGTTGCAGACCATCTCGGGCGGTGCGCTGCTGCAGCAGCCCGACCGGATCGACGCCCCCGGCGACGACCCGGCGAACTGGACGCTGGCCGCCGGCGAGCCGGCCGACGCGGCCACCCTGGCCGACCTGGCCTTCGCCTGGCGGGCCTGCCGGGCGGTCAAGAGCAACGCCATCCTGCTGGCCGCCGACGGCGCCTCGGTCGGGGTCGGCATGGGCCAGGTGAACCGGGTCGACTCCTGCCGGCTGGCCGTCGAGCGGGCCGGCGACCGCGCCGCCGGGTCGGTGGCGGCGTCCGACGCCTTCTTCCCGTTCGCCGATGGCCCCGGCATCCTGATCGCGGCCGGCGTCCGGGCGATCGTCCAGCCGGGCGGCTCGGTGCGGGACGCCGAAACCATCGAGGCCGCGCGGGCGGCCGGCGTCACCATGTACTTCACCGGCACCCGGCACTTCTTCCACTGAGCCGCGACGCCGGCGTGGCACGATCGTCCCCATGACTGCGCCCGACCGCCCGCCGAAGAGCTTCCCGCAGCAGGTGCTCGGGCAGTGGCCGCTGGCCTGCGTGCTGCTCGGGGTGTTCGCCGGGCTGGCGGTGGTGGCGACCAGTCACTGGCGCACCGGCACCACCCTGATCGGGGCCTCGATCATCATGGGCGGGCTGTTCCGGCTGCTGCCCAACCGCCGGGTCGGGCTGCTCGCCGTCCGCAGCAAGCTGCTGGACACCGTGGTGCTGCTCGGGGTCGGGGTCGGGATCGCCGTGCTGGCCTGGGCGGTGCCGGCGCTCCGGAACTGAGCGACGTTCTGCCTGTGATCTCGTGCCCCACGGTCCCGGTGCCCGTGTCTGACTCGGTGTGTACCGCAGCGCTCGAATCCGGGCGGCGGAGCGGGACAGCGCCATCATCGAAGCGGCCCGCGCGCTCGGCTGCGCCGAACTCATCTCCGAGGATCTCGGGGACGGCCAGGACTACGACGGCGTAGTGGTGACCAATTCGTCCGCTGACGGATTCCGGACGTGCCAGGAAGCGTCACCGACGACGCCGCTGTCGCTGGTCGAGCTCGTCGAAACCTCCTTGTCAGGGGGGTGCCGTCCGCAGGGGTCTCGACGAGCTCGACCAACCGGCAGCGGCTGCCTTCACGTGCGCTCGTACAGGAATTGCTCGGACGCCGCGGCGTCCTCGCCGGCGACCCGGGTCGCCTCGCGGCCGCGCAGGTCGACCCGGCGGATCTTGCCCGAGATGGTCTTCGGCAGCTCGTCGACGAACTCGATGATGCGCACCAGCTGATAGCCGGACAGGTTCGCCCTGGCATGCTCGAAGATCGACGTGGCCGTTGCCGCGGACGCGTCGACGCCGGCCGCCAGGGTGAGGAACGCCTTCGGGACGGCGAGCCGGACGGGGTGCGGGCTGGGCACCACCGCAGCCTCGGCCACCGCCGGGTGCTCCAGCAGCACGGACTCGAGCTCGAACGGGCTGATCTTGTAGTCGGACGCCTTGAACACGTCGTCGGCGCGGCCCACGTAGGTGAGGTAGCCGTCGGCGTCCCGGCTGGCGATGTCGCCGGAGTGGTAGTAGCCGTTGCGCATCGCCTCGGCGGTGTACTCGGCGTCGCCGGCATACCCGTCCATCAGGGCCAGGGGGCGTCGCGCCAGGTCGAGGCAGATCTCACCCTCGTCCTGCCCGGGCTCGCCGGTCACCGGGTCGAGCAACTCGACGTTGTAACCGGGAAGTGGACGCCCCATCGAGCCGTCCTTGACCGGTTGCCCGGGGGAGTTGCCCACCCAGCAGGTGGTCTCGGTCTGCCCGAAGCCGTCCCGGATGGTCGAGCCCCAGGCCGCCCGGACCTGGGCGATCACCTCCGGATTGAGCGGCTCGCCGGCACCGACCAGCTCGCGCGGCGGGTTGTGCAGCTGGGTCAGGTCGGCCTGGATCAGCATCCGCCACACCGTCGGCGGGGCGCAGAAGGTGGTGACCTGATGGGCGTCCATCACCCGCATCAGGGCGGCGGCGTCGAAGCGCGCGTAGTTGAAGATGAACACGGTCGCCTGGGCCAGGAACGGCGAGAAGAAGTTGCTCCAGGCGTGCTTGCCCCAGCCGGGGGAGGAGATGTTCAGGTGCACGTCGCCCGAGCGGACGCCGAGCCACCACATCGTCGACAGATGCCCGACCGGGTAGGACACCTGGGTGTGCCGGACCAGTTTCGGCCGGGCGGTGGTGCCCGAGGTGAAGTACAGCAGGCAGGTGTCGCCGGCCGGGGTCGGGCCTTTCGGGGTGAAGGACGCCGGGCCGCCGTCCGAATCGGAGAACGAGACCCAGCCGGGCACCGGATCGCCGACCCCGATCCGGACCACCTCGGCCGGCAGGGCTTCGAATCGATCGGCGAGCGCCGACGGCGCGATGGTGAAGCGGGCGTCCGCGGTGGCCACCCGGAACTCCAGCTCGCCGGCGGTCAGCAGCGTCGAGGTCGGGATCGCGACCGCGCCGACCTTCAGCAGCCCGAACAGGATCTCCCACAGCTCGATCGTGTTGTTCAGCATCACGATCATCGCGTCGCCGCGGCGGACGCCCAGCCCGGTCAGCCAGGCGGCCACCTGGTCGGAACGCCGGGAGAGTTCGCCGTAGCTGGTGGTCCGGACGTTCAGGTCGGCGTCCACGATGGTGACCGCCGGACGGTCGGGGTGCTCGCCGGCCACCACGTCGAACCAGTCCAGCGCGAAGTTGAACGCGGCCGGTTCGGGCCAGCGGAAGCCGGCGACCGCGCCGTCGTAGTCGGTGGCGTGGGCGAACAGGAAGTCGCGGGCCGCGCGGACGGCGTCCGTGGCGGCGGTGGCGGGGCGTCCGATCTGGGGCATGGCGCTATCCAACCACCGCCATGCCCCCGGCGACCCGTGGGAACTCAGATCAGGCCGAGTTCGGTGACCGCCTTGGCCTCATCCTGCAGTTCGGCGACCGAGGCGTCGATCCGGCCGCGGCTGAAGTCGTCGATCTCCAGCCCCTGGACGATGCTGTACGCCCCGTCGGCGGTGGTGCAGGGGAACGAGGAGATGATGCCCTGGGGGACGCCGTAGGAGCCGTCGGACGGCACCGCCATCGACACCCAGTCGCCGTCCGGGGTGCCGCTGACCCAGTCGCGCATGTGCTCGATGGTCGCGTTCGCCGCGGACGCCGCCGAGGACGAGCCGCGGGCCGCGATGATCGCCGCGCCGCGCTTGGCGACGGTCGGGATGAAGTCGTTCTCGATCCAGGCCTGGTCGTTCACCAGTTCGGCGGCGTTGGTGCCGTTGACCTCGGCGTGGAACAGGTCGGGGTACTGAGTGGCGGAGTGGTTGCCCCAGATCGTCATCTTCTTCACGCCGGTCACACCGACGCCTGCCTTGGCGGCCAGCTGGCTGATCGCCCGGTTGTGGTCGAGCCGGGTGAGCGCGTTGAACCGCTCGGCGGGGATGTCGGGGGCGTTCCTCATGGCGATCAGAGCGTTGGTGTTGGCCGGGTTGCCGGTGATCAGCACCTTGATGTCGTCGGCGGCAACGTCGTTGAGCGCCTTGCCCTGCGCGGTGAAGATGGCGCCGTTGGCGCTCAGCAGGTCGCCGCGCTCCATGCCGGCGGTGCGCGGCCGGGCGCCGACCAGCATGGCCAGGTTCACCCCGTCGAAGACCTTGCTCGGGTCGTCACCGATCTCGACCTTCGCCAGGTTCGGGAAGGCGCAGTCGTCCAGTTCCATCACGACACCCTCGAGCGCCTTCAGGGCCGGGGTGATCTCCAGCAGCCGCAGCTCGACGGGCCGGTCGGCGCCGAGCAGGGCGCCGCTGGCGATACGGAACAGCAGGCTGTAGCAGATCTGGCCGGCCGCGCCGGTCACGGCGACCTTGACGGGTGTGCTCACGGTGGTTCTCCTCAACGACGAGTGGTGACGGATTTCACGCTATCAGCGCCCGCGCCCGGCGTCCGGCGGTCCGTCGCGTGGGCTCGCTGGATAGGCTCCGGGCGTGCGTTTGCTGCTGGCCCGACATGCCCGAACCGCCTCCAACGTGGCCGCCCTGCTGGACACGGCGCCGCCCGGGCCCGAGCTGGATCTGGTCGGACGGGCGCAGGCAGTCGCGCTGGCCGAACGCCTCGCCGGGCAGCGGGTGGAGGCGGTGTACAGCTCCGACCTGGTGCGCGCCGTGCAGACCGGCGCGCCCGCCGTCCGTACGTTCGCGGTGCCGCACCGGGAACTCCCGGAGCTGCGTGAGATCGGGGCCGGCGAGGACGAGATGTCGCCCGATCTGCAGCGCTATGTGACCGCGCTGCGCTCCTGGGGCGAGGGCGACCACCGCGTCCGGATTCCGGGCGGCGAGGACGGAATCGAGTTCCTGGAGCGCTTCGGCGCCGGCGTCCGGGGCATCGCGGAGGCCGGCCACGAGACCGTCCTGGTGATCAGCCACGGGGCCGCGATCCGCACCTGGTCCGGCTTCGTGATGCCCCGCGTCCACGTCGAACTGGGTGCCCGCGGGTTGCCGAACACCACCGTGATCGTCGCCGACGGCGACCCGGACGCGGGCTGGACGCTGCGCGGGATCGACTTCCCCGCGGCGGATCCGGAGGACGGGTTCGCCGTGATCCGGTGAGCGGCCGCGCGGCCCGCTCGACCGGCTGAGCGGGCTCACCCTCTGGTGGTTGTCGGCGGCAGGAGTTAGGTTGCCACGGGGAACATCGAAGGGAGCCGTCGTGCAACGTCGCAGGAGTCTCGCCCTATTGGTCGTCCTGGCACTGCTGCTGGGCTGGTTCACCGGCGCACCGCAGGCCCGCGCCGAGGAGCGCACGGTCACCCTGGTGGGTGATCTGCAGAGCGAGTTGGGTTGTTCCGACGATTGGCAGCCGGTCTGCACCGCGACCGACCTGGCCGGGAAGGGCAACCGGTTCAGCCGGGTGTTCACCATTCCGGCCGGCGAGTGGCAGCTGAAGGTGGCGATCAACCACTCCTGGGACGAGAGCTACGGTGCCGACGGCGGCTCCGCGAACATCCCGCTGGCGCTGACCAAGCCGGCCAAGCTGCTGTTCAGCTATGACGACACCAGCCACCTGATCACCATCAAGCCGGTCGATCTGCCGGGCTCGACGACCGCGGCCGACCGCAGGCTGGCCGTCGGGTCGCTGCGCGAGGCGCTCACCCGCGAGCGGTTCTACTTCCTGATGGCCGACCGGTTCGCCAACGGCGACAAGTCCAACGATGCCGGCGGCCTGGTCGGCGGCCGGCTGGAGACCGGCCTCGACCCGACCGACAGCGGCTTCTACCACGGTGGCGACCTGAAGGGCGTCACCGCCAGGCTCGACTACATCAAGGGTCTCGGGACGACGGCGATCTGGCTGACCCCATCGTTCAAGAACAACCCCGTCCAGGGCTCCGGTGACGACGTCAGCGCCGGCTATCACGGCTACTGGATCACCGATTTCACCCAGATCGACCCGCACCTGGGCACCAACGCCGACATGAAGAACCTGATCGCCAAGGCGCACGCCAAGGGCATGAAGGTCTTCTTCGACATCATCACCAATCACACCGCCGACA
>CALMIQ010000040.1 GCA_937863965.1 uncultured Micropruina sp. | reverse complement strand
TCGTGGGTGTAGCCGAACATCTGCTGGCGGCGCAGCACCGAGGCGGCGCTGTGCACCACGTGCTGCCGCTCGGGCAGGTCGTCGAGGTCGACCCGGCCCTCGGCCAGCCATTCGCCGTAGGGGTGCTCGGCGGCCAGCGACGACTTGATCTCGTCGTCGTCGATCAGCCGGTGCTCGGCCAGGTCGACCAGCAGCATCCGGCCGGGCTGCAGGCGTCCCTTGGCGATCACCGAACTCTGCGGCAGGTCGAGGACGCCGGCCTCGGAGGCGAACACCACCAGGCCGTCGTCGGTGACCCAGTACCGGCCCGGACGCAGGCCGTTGCGGTCCAGGGTGGCGCCGATCAGGGTGCCGTCGGTGAAGCAGACCGCGGCGGGGCCGTCCCAGGGCTCCATCAGCGAGGAGTGGAAGGAGTAGAACGCCCGGCGGGCCGGGTCCATCTCGGTGTTGTTCTCCCAGGGCTCCGGGATCATCATCATCACCGCGTGCGGCAGCGACCGCCCGCCCAGGTGCAACAGCTCCAGCACCTCGTCGAAGGACGCCGAGTCGGAGCCGCCCGGGGTACAGATCGGGAAGATCCGGTCCAGGTCGCCGGGGATCTTGTCGGAGGCCAGCAGCGCCTCGCGGGCGCGCATCCAGTTCCGGTTGCCCTTGACGGTGTTGATCTCGCCGTTGTGGGCGATCAGCCGGTAGGGGTGCGACAGCTCCCAGGCCGGGAACGTGTTGGTGGAGAACCGCGAGTGCACCAGTGCCAGCGCCGACGCCATCCGCTCGTCGGTGAGGTCGGGGAACACCTCGGCCAGCTGCTGGGTGGTCAGCATGCCCTTGTACACGGTGGTGCGTGCCGACAGCGAGGCGAAGTACACCCCGGCCTCGTTCCGGGCGCGCTGCCGCAGCGGGTAGGCCAGCCGGTCGAGGTCGATCCCGGTCGCACCATTCGGGGCGGACAGGAAGAGCTGCTCGAAGACCGGCATCGCCTCACGCGAGATGGGGCTCAGCGTGCCGTCCTCGGTCGGGACCGGACGCCAGCCGAGGACGTCCAGGCCCTCCTCGACGGCGATGTACTCGATGGTGCGCTTGGCACCGGCCCGCTGCACCGGCGAGGTGGGCAGGAAGGCCATGCCCATCGCGTAACCGCCCGCCTCCGGCAGGTCGAAGTCGACGACGGCACGCAGGAAGGCGTCCGGCACCTGCAGCAGCATGCCGGCACCGTCGCCGGCGGCGGCGTCCGCACCGGTGGCGCCGCGATGATCCAGGTTCTCCAGGGCGGTGAGGCCCTTCGCCACGATGTCGTGGCTGGCCTCGCCGCTGAGCTGGGCGACGAACGCGACACCGCAGGCGTCATGCTCGAAGGAGGGGTCGTACAAGCCTTGCGCGGGCCTCGCGGGCATCGGCGTTCCAGCCATGGGCGTTCTCCTCATCTTCCGGCGTGGAGGGTCGCAACCGGAGGGGGCGCCGAAGCGTCCGCCGTCCGGCGTCGACGCTGCACGCGCTGCGCAGCTTACATAAGCGTCTGTTTCGCCGAGGTTACGACTGCTTGCATGGTGGACGAGCCGGAGGCGACGCCGGGGCTCGACTCCACCGCGCCGCAACCCTAGCGTGCTCGATTAACCTGTGCGCATGACATCGACGGAATGGCAGTCCGTGACGGACGCCAACGAGGGCTCGTTCGTCGTCGATCTGCCCACCGGCTGGAGCCACGATGTCCGGTTGTTGCGGGTCGGCCCGGCGCAGCGCCGGGTGGTCCGGGCGGTCTCGCCGGACGGCTCACTGCGGCTCAGTCTGCACGACCCCGACCTGCCGGACTTCTACGAGCCGGCGTCGGGGATGTTCCCCCAACCCGGGGTCCACCAGCTGGCCCAGTACGTCGGAGCCGAGGTGTTCCTACCGCAGTACCTGAACCAGCGGTTCGGCGCGGCACCGGGATTCCGCCTCGGCCCGGTGAGCGCCGAGGCGGAGCTGGCCGAGGCGACCGTTCAGCGCGGCGCCGCCGGCGGGATCCAGCTGCGCTGCCAGGCGGCGTCCGCCCGCTTCGGGTTCACCGACCAGGGCCGTGCGGTGGACGCCCTGGCGATCGTGTCGACCACGTCGTTCGGAATCGGCTGGGTGGCCGATGCCTGCGCGCTGTTCGCCACGGGTGGCGAGCCCGACCGGGCGTTGCTGATGCACGCGATCCACTCCGAGCGGACCAACCCGCAATGGCAGGCGATGCAGAACCAGCTGTTCGCCAACCAGCAGGCGATCAACGCCCAGGAGAGCGCCATGTGGATGAACCAGAGCCAGGCGCTGCACCGGCAGCGGATGGGCGACATCGCCGCGGCCGGGGCGGCCAACACGGCGATCCACAACGAGCGGGTGGCGATGGGT
Source organism: uncultured Micropruina sp. (assembly GCA_937863965.1). GTDB lineage: Bacteria > Actinomycetota > Actinomycetes > Propionibacteriales > Propionibacteriaceae > Micropruina. The sequence goes on along the minus strand of CALMIQ010000040.1, from coordinate 3,144 downwards.
GAGGCCAGCACCGCGGCCTACCTGAACCGGCTCAACACCCCGATGCCCACCGGTTTCCCCGATGCGCCCGGGCTCGACCAGCAGCATTCGTTCATCAACGCGATCCGCGAGGAGGAGACCCTGCGCACCGCGTCCGGCGAGGACATCCAGGTGGACGCCGGGGCCGACCGTTACTTCGTCGACGAACACAATCGGCGCTGGGTCGGCGCCCAGGGCAACGTCGACGCCAACGACTTCCGCGCCGCCGGCCTGAACCCCGACGACTACCAAGAGGGCCAGATCCGCCGGTAGCGGAGCGACGCTACTCCGAGATCCCCAGCTGAACCGGAACGGGGACGGTTCCTTTTCGGTTCACCTTCAACTCCGTTGGCCGCGCCCGTCGAAGACCCCTGGCTCAGCCGACGGGAGCGTCTTTGTCCTCGGTATCGGTCGTCTCCGGTGCCGGATCGTCGTCGCTCTTCGGCTCGCCGGACTCCGCCTCGCTCTCGGCGGCCTCGGGTTCGTCGGCGTCGGTGTCCTCGGGCGGCACCAGGTACACGCTCTCCTCGCGTCCGGGGCGATTCTTGACCAGCCAGACGAACAGCGCGACACCGGCCAGGCAGATCAGGGCGGCGACGGCCTGGTTGAACCGGATCGGGCCGAAGGTGTCATAGGAGAAGTCGAGCCGGATGCCCTCGGTGAAGAACCGTCCGAAGCCGTACAGGGCGATGTAGAGCGCGAACACCTTGCCGCGGCCCAGCCGGAAGCGCCGATCGGCCCAGATCAGGGTGAGGGCCACCAGGAGGTTCCAGAGCGACTCGTAGGCGAAGGTCGGGTGGAAGGTCGCGTACTGCTCGTAGCCGGCGACGCGGTGCGAGGGGTCGATCTCCAGCCCCCAGGGCAGGTCGGTGGGCAGCCCGTACAACTCCTGGTTGAACCAGTTGCCGAACCTTCCCAGGGCCTGCCCGACCGCGATGCCGGGGGCCAGCGCGTCGGCCAGCGAGCCGAACCGGACGCCGTAACGGCGGCACATCAGCCAGGCGGCCAGCGCGCCGCCGCCGATCGCTCCGTAGATGGCGATGCCGCCCTCCCAGATCCGCAGCGCGCTCCACGGGTCGATGCCGGGGCCGAAGTAGTCGCCGGCATGGGTCAGCACGTGGTAGATCCGCGCACCGACGATGCCGGCCGGGATGGCGACCAGCACGATCGTCTCGAACTGATCGGCGGCGCCGCCCCGGGCCTGCCAGCGCCGGCTGCCGATCGTCCAGGCGGCGATCATGCCGGCGATCAGGCACAACGCATAGATGTGCAGGAAGAACGGCCCGATCTGCCAGCCGCTGACCGGCGGGGAAGGTATCGACAACAGCACTCGCCCATCCTGCCTCATCGCCGAAGGCCCGACTGTCAGCCGGTCCGTTCCATCAGCACCAGAACGACCAGGTAGCCCTGCTCGACGGTCGCCGTCCAGGTGGCCCGGAAGCCGAGCCGGGCGAAGGCGCGTTCGGTCTGTTCGAGGCGAATGCCCTTGTCGGCCAACACCCACACCCGGTTCAGCGACACCAACCGCTCTCCGATCCGGCGCACCGGAAGGGACGGCCGCTTCAGCGTCTCACTGCGCCATGCCTGTCCGGTGTCGGCGCCCACGTCGTCGAGCGCGTCCACGACCTCCGGGAACGACCAGGGCAGGCCGTGCCGGTCGTAACGGACGATGTACAGGCCGTCGCCGGGCCGGCTCTGCTGGGCCAGCACCGCCATCGCGGGCGCGACCGTCGGCTTGGCCTGCGGCCCGCGGGATTCGACCAGCGCCGGCACGCAGGCCAGGATGAGCAGGAATCCCGCGATCAGCCTGTGCCGGCCCGGTAGCCGACTCGACGCCAGGCCGAGCACCAGGGCGAGGGCCGGTACCGAGAACGCGACGTAGCGCGGATGGTAGATCGCGGCGAACAGGCCGGCCGTGGCCAGGACCACGCTGGGTACCAGCAGCCACCCGAGCGCACAGGCCAGCGGCCCGCGCAGCGGGCGCTGCCTGAACAGCCATGCCGCATGGCCGAGGGCCAGCACGGACAGTCCGACGCCCAGCCACGCCGCCCAGCCGACCTGTCCCCAGAAGGCGTCCGCCACCAGCTGTTCGGCGCCGTAGTGGTACTCCTCCAGCCACGACACCTGATCTCCCTGACCCGCGACCCGGACCGCCAGCGGAACGGACAGCACCGCGGCGGCCAGCGTCGCGAGAGCGGCGGAACGCCGGATGCGCGAGGGCAGCCAGATCAGGGCCAGCGCGACCCCGGCGAAGGCCAGCGCCGAATAGACGAAGACGTACACCGCGGCGGTGGCGAGCAACGTGTAGCAGACCCACCAGTAGCGCTGCCGCCGCACCGCGAGCCAGAACGCCAGCATCGCCCCGGTGACCAGCGCCGCCGACAGGGCGTACGAGCGCGCCTCGCCGGCGGCCCAGGTGAGTTGCGGAAGCACCGCATAGCCCAGCCCCGACCAGGGCGCCGCGGCGGCGCCGAACAGTTCGGCGGCCAGCAACGTCATCAGGCCAGCGCCGACCGCCACGGCGAGCACCGACAACATCCGCAGGCTCAGGATCGAGTCGCCGAAGGGGTACTGCCAGAGCCGGACGATCAGGTAGTAGCAGCCGTGGACGGCATCGATGTGGTCGAGCATCGACCACAACTGCTGCAGGGTCCGCTGGTTGGCCATGTGGGTGGCGGCCTCGTCACGCCACGGTCGCGGAACACCGACCGCGATGGAGTTGACCGCGAACGCCACCACCGCAACCAGTCCGGCGAGCCGCAGCACCCCGCTGCCGAGTCGACCGGGTCGATCGATCCGCACGGTTGGCCGGTCCTCGGCCAGGGTTGGGGCAGGACCTGCGATCACCCTGCGACCCTAATCCGCCTACCCGGCGTCCGCGTGGATCGCCACGACGCATGGCGAGCTTCAGCCCTGGGTAGCGGCGAAGCGTTCGAAGTCGTCCTTGAAGGTGCCGATGGCGGTGCCCTGGGTCCAGACCAGGCGTCCCTTGCGAGCGGCGTCGAAGCCGATCACCTGGGTGGAGTGGGTGACCTCGTAGCCGCCGTCGGGGGTCTTGGTGGTGCCCTCGATCACCACCCCGAGCGGGGCCGCGATCTTCTTGATCTGGTCCAGGGGGGCGGTCAG
>CALMIQ010000039.1 GCA_937863965.1 uncultured Micropruina sp. | reverse complement strand
GTGGTCGGCGCCACCACGATGATCTTCTCGATCATCATGGGTCTCACCCAGGGCATGACCGCCAACCTGGACAAGCTGTCGCTGCTGCACGCGCCGTTCCTGCTCGGCCTGATCACCGGCGGCGCGATCGTCTACTGGTTCACCGGGGCCTCCATCCAGGCCGTCACCACCGGCTCGTTCCGGGCGGTCGAGTTCATCAAGCAGACGATCAAGCTGGACGGCGCCGCCCGGGCGTCCGTCGACGACTCGCGCAAGGTGGTCGAGATCTGCACCCAGTACGCCCAGAAGGGCATGGTGAACATCTTCCTCGGCGTGTTCTTCGCCACCTTGTCGTTCGCCTTCATCGAGCCGTACTTCTTCATCGGCTATCTGGTCTCGATCGCCATCTTCGGGCTGTACCAGGCGATCTTCATGGCCAACGCCGGCGGCGCCTGGGACAACGCCAAGAAGATCGTCGAGACCGACCTGGCCGCCAAGGGCACCGACCTGCACGACGCGTCGGTGATCGGCGACACGGTCGGCGACCCGTACAAGGACACCTCGTCGGTGGCGCTCAACCCGGTGATCAAGTTCACCACGCTGTTCGGCCTGCTGGCCGTCGAGCTGGCGGTCAGCCTGAACGCGCAGGGCAGTCACGTGCTGACCTGGACGCTGGCCGCGGTGTTCTTCGTCGCCCTGTGCGTGATGGTCTGGCGGTCCTTCTACAGCATGCTGATCGACCGCGAGATGCTGACCGCCGCCGACTTCGCCGAACCCTCCGAGCCGGGCCGGCCGGATGCCGGCGCGGTCGATGCGGTGGTCGGCGAGAAGGAGCCGCCGGCGGCGATCGGCCCCGGCGCGGCGTCCGGCTCGGTGGCCGTGATGGTGGGGATCCAACGCGACAGCTACGACGTCTGAGCGCCTCGACGAGCCGGCCCGACGAGCGGGTCCAGCCATCGGGACCGGGTTCCGGCGGTGCGACCCTGCCGGGCAACGGGCGATAGCATGGGCGGGCACCCCGAGCTGATCCGGCCGTCCCGGCAGCACCCTCCCCGCCACCGCCTGCGAAAGGTACTCGTCGAATGCTGTCCGGCCCGTCTCCCGATCAGGAATCCTCGGCCTCGCATCCCGCTCCCCCGGCCTTCCATCTCCGGCCCCGCCGGGGCTGGCTGAACGATCCCAACGGCATGGTGCATCGCGACGGGCGGTGGCACGTCTTCTACCAGCACAATCCGTACACCCCCACCCACACCGACATCCACTGGGGCCATGCCAGCAGCGCCGACCTGCTCGGCTGGCGGCATCATCCGGTGGCGTTCGCCCCCACGCCCGGCGGGCCCGACTCGCACGGCGCCTGGTCGGGGGCCTTCGTGCCGGGGTTGGAGCGGCCGGCCGTGGCCTACTCCGGCGTCGTGGACGCCGGTGCGCACAGCACCATCGTCCTGCGCTGGGGATCGGACGACCTGGACAGCTGGTCGGAGCCGATCGTCGTCGGGCGCACCCCGTCGGACGCCGGCGTCGACGTGATGCGCGACCCGTTCCTGTTCAGCTGGGGCGGACGCCGGTGGGCGCTGCTCGGGGCCGGCATGACCGACGACACCCCGGCGGTCCTGGTCTTCGACTGCGAGGACATCCTCGACTGGCGCTACGCGGGCGTCTTCCTGGACGCCTCGGCGCCCATGCTGCAGTCCCCCGTCGCCGACATCTGGGAGTGCCCGCAGCTCGACCTCGCCGCGGACGGCAGCGCCGCGATGCTGCTGTCGGTGCAGTACCGGCGCGTGCTGGGCGCCGTGCTGGGCGCCGCCGGCCGAGTGGTGGACGCCGGGGGGCATCCCCGCTTCGTGCCGACCGGCGCCAACGTGGTCGATCTCGGCGACTCCTACTACGCACCGCAGTTGGCGCAGGATCCGTCCGGCGCCGCCCCGCTGGTGATGGGGTGGGTGCGGGAGGCCTCCCGCGAGGGCGAGACCGAGGGGGTGGCCGGCTGCATGAGCCTGCCGCGTCGACTCACCGTCCGCGACGATCGTGTCCTGCTGCTGCCCGATCCGGTGGTGGCGGGACTCGCCCTGGGGCCGGAGCAAACCCTCGGCGCGGGCGAGCACCCGTTGCCCTCGGGTGCACGCATCGAGCTGCGGGCGGGAACCGCCGGCCAGCTGGTGTCGGCGGATCCCGCACAGGCTCCGGTGAGCCTCGCCGACGGCGTCACCTGGGTCGACTCCGATGTGGTCGAGAGCTATCCCGCCGGCACGGCACCGAGCACGCGGCGGCTGCGGCCGACGCCGCTGCGGCTGATCGTCGCCGAGGGCGGCTCGGCGACGGTCGCCGAGGTCACCGC
>CALMIQ010000038.1 GCA_937863965.1 uncultured Micropruina sp. | reverse complement strand
CCGATCAAGCGCAAGCGCGCCAGCGTCCCCAGCTGGGACGAGATCATGTTCGGGGCCCCCAAGCCCAAGGAGTGAGGCGGACCGCCCGCACCATCTACTCGAACGGCAACGGTTCGGGGTTCAGCGTCACCCCGGCGGTCGCGGCGGTCACCCGGCGCCGGTGGTGCCGTCGGCAGAGCACCTCGTAGGCGACCTGGGCATCGGAGGGCACCACGTCCCCGACGACCACCTGGCTGCCCTCGGTGACCATCACGCCGTTCACCGTGCGGGCGTTGTGGGTCGCGGGTTCGCCGCACCAGCAGCGGGGCCGGACCTGCAGCAGCTCCATCCGGTCGCACAACTCGACCAGCCGGCGGGTGGCCGGGAAGAGCGCGGTGCGGAAGTCGGTCAGGATCGCGAAGCAGTAGACGTCCAGTTGCAGCTCGTCGACGATCCGCGCCAGCTGATCGATGTGCTGCGGAGCGTAGAAGTGCGCCTCGTCGCAGATCAGGTAGTCGACCCGCCGCCCCTGGGTCAACTCGCGGATCACGTACTGCCAGAAGTCGAGCTCGTCGGTGACCTCGATGGCGGCCCGCTCCAGCCCGATCCGTGACGAGATGGTCGCCGAGCCCGCCCGGTCGTTGCGGGTGAACACCCGTCCGTCGCGCCCGGCCTGGGTCTCGGTGAAGTCGGTCTGCAGCGCCAGGGTGGACTTGCCGCAGTTCATCGGCCCGGTGAAGAAGATCAGGTGCGCCATCGCGTCAGCCGATCAGCAGCGGCACGGTCAGCTCGGCGTCCGTCAGCGAGCCGTGCATGCCGACCAGGTTGTACTCGTTGGGCTGGGTGAGCGTCATCAGCGCCCGGTCGGACGCCATCGCGACCAGGACGTCGCCGAACCGGTCCGCCAGCCGCGGCGCCACCGGTCCGAACCAGCCCGCCTCGATCGCCTCGTCGCGGGTCGCCACCCAGGCGTCCGGACCCAGCAGGTCGGCCCAGCGGGCCGCCACCGCCGCGGCGCCGGAGGAGACGTAGAGCTGCCGGAAGCGGCCCTCGCCGCCGATCAGGTCCACCCCGGCGAGGGCGTCGGGATGATCCTCCATCGTGATCCGGCGCGACACCGGGACGTCGACCATGCCGTGGTCCCCGGTGATCAGCAGCCGGACGTCGTCGGGCAGCGCCGCCCGCAGGCCGGCGGCCAGCGCGTCGATCCGGGTCAGTTCGGCCGCCCACTCCGTCGACGTCGTGCCCAGCTTGTGGCCGGCATGGTCGAGGTCGCGGTCGTAGAGGTAGACCAGCGTCCGCTGCCCGGACAGGGCGGCCTGCACGGTGAGTTCGATCCGGCGCGCGGTGGACGCCTCGTCCGGGTAGCCCAGGAAGTCCGCGCCGCGCAGTGCGCAGCTGGTCAGCCCGGTGCCGCGGAACCGGGTCGGGGTCACCGTCGAGCATCGGACGCCGGCCTTGCCGAGCCGCTCGAAGGCGGTCAGCTGCGGCTGCACGTCGAGGCCGTCCAGGCCGTCCTCCCAGAGCAGAGCGTTCAGCAGCCGCCCGCCGAACCGGAACGTGTAGCCGGCCAGGCCGTGCTGGCCGGGCGTCAGGCCGGTGCCCAGGCTGGTCACCGAGGTCGCGGTCGTGCTCGGGACGCCGGCGGTGATCGCCCGGGAGGCCGGCGCGTCCAGCAGAGCGCACAGGAACGGGGCGAGCTGCTCGCGCCCCCGCAGCAGGTCGCGCCCCAGCCCGTCGACCAGCAGCACCACGAACCGCTCGGCGTCCGGCAGGCCCAGGACGTCGTCCCCGCCCATCGCAGAAGTGCCCGGCAGCCCGAGCACCGCGGCGATGCTGGGGAGCACGTCGGACAGCGTGGACGTGCCGTAGGCCGGTACAGCGGGACGACTCACCGGCCACCGCCGCTGGCGACCTGCAACGCGGTGGCGAAGGACACCAGGCGGGCGACGTTGTCGGCACCGTCGGCGGCCACGCTCATCCGTACGGTCAGGTCGTCGGCGGCCAGCGTGCCGGAATAGCCGTGGTCGGCGTCGCAGTCGGGATCGCCGCAATGCGCCGGCTCCAGATCGAGGCGGCGGGCCGTCCCCCAGCCCACGCTCAGCCAGGTCTCGGTGGTCGCCGAGCGGTTGCTGCCGTGCCGCTCGGGGTGCGCCACGACCCGGGTCAGGGCGACCGAGGTGATCTTGTCCAGGCCGACCGACTCGGTGGTCGACATCGCCTGGCCGGCCTCGCCCGGGGCGTCCGATTCGTCGGTGTGCCCGACGATCAGCCGCGTCGGGGTGAGCACCAGCACCGACATGTGCCGCTGGATCTCGTCACGGGCGAAGGTCGCCTCATGATGGACGACGTGGTGCAGCACCCGTTCACCGGCGGTCGCCATCGCCATCGTCTCCGCGATCAGGTCGGGGAAATACCCGCAGGCGTCGATGTCCCGGCGCAGGGCGACCGGCAGGGCGGGCGAACTCACCGGTTCATCTTGTCACCGCACCCGGTGCGCCCCCAAGTCCGGACGTCCCGACCGGGATCCGGCCGCGGTGCCAGGGGGCCGGACCAGGAGCCCGCCGGACCAGCCCCCGGCTCTCCCGCGCTTGGACGCGCCGAGGACCTGGCCGTCGGCGCTCACCGGGCCCACGAGCACTACGGTGGGCCGGTGAGCACCAAGCCGTTCATCGCCGCACGGATCGAGGAATTCCTCGACCGGCGGCTCGAGGCCCTGTTCCGGGCGATCGGCTGGCACGAACAGGTGATCGGCTACACCGGGTACGGCTCGTCGGACTTCCTGCGGGTGATGGCCCGGGTGAAGCTGGTGCCGCAGTGGTCGCGCGGCCAGCTGGGCCGGGCCACCAAGGAGTTCGTCAAGCGCCGCGGCTGGCGCAGCTTCCTCACCGCACCCTGCGTGCGGGTCCCGACCACCATCACCATCGGCGACCGGCGGGTGATCGCCACCACCGACCGCGGCGGCTACCTCGATCATCGGATCGTCGACCACGGCCTGCCCCCCGGCTGGCAGAAGGTCACCGTGCAGAGCCCCGGCTCCCAGCCGGTCGAGTGCGAGGTGCTGGTGGTGGGCGATGACGCCCGGTTCGGGCTGGTGTCGGACATCGATGACACCGTGCTGACCACCTGGCTGCCGCGTCCGATGATCGCGGCCTGGAACAGCTTCGTCCGGGACGAGTCGAACCGGCAGTCGATCCCGGGCATGGCCCGGTTCTACGAGGGCTACCTGGCGGCCCACCCTGGTGCGCCGATGATCTACCTGTCGACCGGCGCCTGGAACACCTACGACTTCCTGAAACGCTTCCTGGAGCGGCACCGCTATCCGAAGGGACCGCTGCTGCTCACCGACTGGGGCCCGACCAACACCGGCTGGTTCCGATCCGGAATGGAGCACAAGCGGACCAACCTGCTGCGGCTGGCGGCCGACTTTCCCCAGGTGGCGTGGCTGCTGATCGGTGACGACGGACAGCACGACCCCGAGATCTATGCCGAGTTCGCCCGCTCCCACCCCAGCCACGTCGCCGCCGTCGCGATCCGCCAGCTCTCCCCCGCCGAGCAGGTGCTCGCGCACGGCACCAACATGCCGCTGGAGGAGCCCGAAGACCTGCACGGCACCGACTCGAGCTGGGTCGAGGCCCCCGACGGACGCGGCCTGGCCGCGAGGCTGCGGACGGCGCTGGGGCGTCCATCGGCCGGCTGAGCCGCTCCCCGTGGGGCGGGCATCGCACCGGTTCGACCCGCCCGGCAGCGTGTCAACTGCTCCCCGGCGTCCGCCAGGGGTCAGAATCGGGGCTGAACAGTGGCAACCGAAGGAGTGGCAGCGGTGGCGCGTCCCCCGGCCGACGACGACCTGATCGAGCGCATCGTCGATGTCGACATCTCCGACGAGATGGAGACCAGCTTCCTGGAGTACGCGTACTCGGTGATCTACAGCCGGGCGCTCCCGGACGCCCGCGACGGCCTCAAGCCGGTGCAGCGCCGCATCCTCTACACGATGGACGACATGGGCATCCGGCCCGACCGTCCGCACGTCAAGTCGGCCCGGGTGGTCGGCCAGGTGATGGGTCTGCTGCACCCGCACGGCGACTCCGCGATCTACGACGCACTGGTCCGGATGGCGCAGCCCTGGGCGCAGCGGCTGCCGGTGGTGGACGGGCACGGCAACTTCGGCTCGCTGGACGCCGGCCCGGCGGCGATGCGCTACACCGAGTGCCGAATGGCGCCGGCGGCGTCCGCGATGACCGCCGGTCTCGGCGAGGACACGGTCGACTTCAAGCCGAACTACGACGGCAAGGAGACCGAGCCGGTCGTGCTGCCGGCGGCCTACCCGAACCTGCTGGTCAACGGCTCCACCGGCATCGCGGTGGGCATGGCCACCAACATCCCGCCGCACAACCTGATCGAATGCGTGCAGGCACTCAAGCACCTGATCGCGCACCCGGAGGCGGACTCGGAGGAGTTGATGCGGTTCGTCCCCGGCCCCGACCTGCCGACCGGGGGCAAGATCGTCGGCCTCGACGGCGTCCGGGACGCCTATCTCACCGGACGCGGCACCTTCCGGATCCGGGCGACCGCGCGGATCGAGCAGGTGCATGCCCGCCGCAAGGGCATCGTGGTCACCGAACTGCCCTACATGGTCGGCCCGGAACGGGTGATCGACCAGATCAAGAACCTGGTGCAGTCCAAGAAGCTGACCGGCATCGCCGACCTCAAGGACCTCACCGACCTGGCCAACGGCACCCGGCTGGTGATCGAGGTCAAGAACGGCTTCAATCCCGAAGCACTGCTCGAGCAGCTGTACAAGGCGACCAAGCTGGAGGACTCCTTCGGCATCAACGCCGTCGCCCTGGTCGAGGGCCAGCCGCGCACGCTCAGCCTCCGCGAGATGCTGACGGTCTATCTGGAGCACCGGCTCGAGGTCACGCTGCGCCGGACCACGTTCCGGCTGGGCAGGGCCGCCGACCGGCTGCATCTGGTCGAGGGCCTGCTGATCGCCATCCTCGACATCGACGACGTGATCGCGATCATCCGCGGCAGCGACGACGCCGCCATCGCCCGGGCGAAGCTGATCGAGGTCTTCGACCTGACCGAGATCCAGGCGAACTACATCCTCGACATGCAGCTGCGCCGGCTGACCAAGTTCTCCCGGATCGAGCTCGAATCCGAGCGCGACGAGCTGCAGCGACGGATCGCCGACCTGCAGGCGATCATCGACGACCCAGCGCTGCTGCGCTCGGTGGTCGCGAGCGAACTCGACGAGGTGGCCCGCACCCACGGGACACCGCGGCGCACCGTGCTGCTGGCCTCCGGCGGCGGCTCGGTCGCGGCCGCCAAGGCGCAGGCGACGCCGCTGGAGATCGCCGACGATCCGTGCCGGGTGCTGCTGTCCTCGGCCGGCCTGCTGGCCCGCACCGACAACGCCGAACCGCTCCCGGCGGCGGGCGGACGGGCGGCCCATGACGTGATCGTCAGCACCTGCGCGTCCACGGCCCGCGGCGAGTTCGGCCTGCTGACCAGCCTGGGTCGGGTGATCCGCGGGCAGACCATCGACCTGCCGTCGGTGCCGACCACCGCGCAGGCGCCCAATCTGCAGGGCGGTTCGCCCGCGGCGGAGCTGTTCGCGCTGGAGCCGAACGAGCGGGTGATCGGGGTGACCAGCCTCGGTGAGGACACCTACGGCTGGGCGCTGGGCACCGAACGCGGCGTGGTGAAGCGGGTCAACCCCGACATCATCGGCAAGGACTCCTGGGAGATCGTCCGGCTCGACGACGGCGACCAGGTGGTCGGCGCGGCCGAACTGCGCGACGACGCCGGCGAGCTGGTCTTCGTCACCTCGGACGCCCAGCTGCTGCACTTCCCGGCGGCCGGGGTGCGCCCGCAGGGACGCTCCGGCGGCGGCATGGCCGGGGTGAAGCTGGCCGCCGGCGCCAAGGTGGTGTTCTTCGGGGTCAGCCCGGCCTCGGACGCGGTGGTGGTCTCGGTCGCCGGCTCGTCGAAGGCGCTGCCCGGCACGGACGCCGGCAGCGTCAAGGTGACTCCGTTCGAGGAGTACCCCGGCAAGGGACGCGGCACCGGCGGCGTCCGCTGCCAACGCTTCCTCAAGGGCGAGGACGTCCTCCAGCTGGCCTGGGTCGGCCCCGCCCCGGCGGTCGCGTCCGCGGCCAGCGGCGCCCCCGTCGACCTGCCCGCGATCGACCCGCGCCGCGACGGCTCCGGCACCCCCGCCGGCCAGCCGATCGCCGCGGTATCCACCCGCACGCATCACTGATCCGGCCTCGCCGCACATCGGGGACGGTTCTTTGCGTGCGAGTTTCGCACGTTCGGGGACGGTTCTGCCGCGAAGGGTCTGTCCCCGACCGTCGAGATTCGCACGTCGAGAACCGTCCCCTCGCTCCGGGGGTCCAGGTCTCCCTCACCGGGCGACCTGGACGAGCCGAGCCGTCAGGCCCGGGCATGCACGCGACGACAGCGGCGGGCCGTTAGGGTTGGCGCGTGACCGACGAGTTCGATGACCTTCTGGCAGCCAATCGACGTTACGCCACCTCGGCCCCCCGCAACTTCGACGGCTACGCGCACGCCGGCGTCGCGGTCGTGACCTGCATGGATTCCCGGCTGCAGCCGCTGGAGATGCTCGGCCTGATGCTCGGTGAGGCCAAGATCCTGCGCACCCCCGGCGGACACGTCACCCCCGACGCCCTCAACGGCTGCATCCTCGGCGTCAACCTGCTGCGGGTCGACCGCATCCTGGTCGTCGCGCACACCCGCTGCGCGATGGCGGCCTGTGACGACGCCGAGATGCGCCGCCGGGTCGCCGACGCCAGCGGGCGGGACGCCTCCGCACTCAGCGTGGGGGCGACCCCCGACCAGGAGGGCAAGCTCCGCGCCGACGTCGCCCTGCTCGCCGAACATCCGCTGATCGAGGGTCGGGCCCGCGTCGGCGGCTTCCTCTACGACGTCGACACCGGCCTGCTCAGGCAGGTCTGCTGACAACCGACGATCACCCCGCCGCCGATCGGCCGAGCTCGTCGAAGCAGGGCCGCCGGGGTCTCGACGAGCTCGATCGGCGACACTCAGCCGTTCAAGACTGTCGGCACGTCATGAGACGGTGGCTGGCATGACTCCCTCCGCGTCCGAGACCGCTCTTGCGGCGGACGGCGACCTGCGCACGCAGGCGACCGCGATCCTGGCCGACCTCACCGGACGGGCCGACGCGGCCTTCCACCCGGGCCAGTACGAGGCCATCGAGGCGCTGGTGGCGCACCGCCGCAGGGCGCTGGTGGTGCAGCGCACCGGCTGGGGCAAGTCGGCGGTGTACTTCATCGCCGCCCTGCTGCGCAGGCGCGAGGGCGCCGGTCCGGCGCTGATCGTCTCTCCCCTGCTGGCCCTGATGCGCGACCAGGTGCGGGCCGCCGAACGGGCCGGCGTCCGGGCTGCGGCGATCAACTCGGCCAACGTCGCCGAGTGGCGCGACATCGAGCAGCTGCTGGATGCCGACGCGGTCGACGTCCTGTTCGTGTCACCGGAACGCCTGGTCAACCCCAGGTTCCGGGCCGAACAGCTGCCCCGGCTGGTGGCCTCGCTCGGCCTGCTGGTGATCGACGAGGCGCACTGCATCAGCGACTGGGGCCACGACTTCCGCCCCGACTACCGGCGGATCCGCGACCTGATCGGCGAACTGGCCGTTGGGGAGTCGGGCGACGGCGTCCCGGTGCTGGCCACGACCGCCACCGCCAACCAGCGGGTGGTCGACGACGTCGCCGAGCAGCTGGGCACCGGCGGACGCGATGTGTTCACCCTGCGCGGCGAACTGGCCCGCGCCTCGCTGCGGCTCGGCGTCCTCGAACTGGGCACGGCGCACCGGCGGCTGGCCTGGCTGGCCGAACATCTCGACACGCTGCCCGGTAGCGGCATCGTCTACTGCCTGACCGTCTCGGCCGCCGAGGACGCCGCCACCTTCCTGGCCGCCGCCGGCCATCGCGTGCTGCCCTACACCGGCCGCACCGACTCGGCCGAGCGGCAGGCGGCCGAGGAGGCGCTGCAGGCGAACACCGTGAAGGCCCTGGTGGCGACCTCGGCGCTGGGCATGGGCTTCGACAAGCCCGACCTGGGCTTCGTCGTGCACATCGGCGCTCCCAGCTCACCGGTCGCCTACTACCAGCAGGTGGGACGGGCGGGACGCGCCACCGACCGCGCCGACGTCCTGCTGCTGCCCGGCGTCGAGGACCGCGACATCTGGCACTGGTTCGCCACCAACGCGATGCCCACCCAGGCCCGCGCGGACGCCGTACTGGCCGCGCTGGCGGACGCCGACCGCCCGCTGTCCGTGCCGGCGCTGGAGGCGCGGGTCGACCTGCGCCGCGGCCCGCTGGAGCTGCTGCTCAAGGTGCTGGCCGTCGACGGCGCCGTCGAATACGTCTCGGGCGGCTGGGTGACCACCGGGCGCCCCTGGTTCTACGACGCGGAACGGTACGAGCGGATCGCCGCCGCCCGCGTCGCCGAGCAGGACGCCATGCTCGCCTACCAGGCGCTCGACGACTGCCGGATGGCCTTCCTCACCCGGCAGTTGGACGACCCCTACACCGCGCCCTGCGGCCGCTGCGACGCCTGTGCCGGCGCCTGGTACCCGGCCGACGTCACCGTCGCGACGGCCCGGACGGCGTCGGCGTCGCTCGACCGGGTGGGTGTTCCGCTGGCGCCGCGGGCGTTGTGGCCCACCGGGCTGGACCGCCTCGGCGTCCGCGCCGACGGC
>CALMIQ010000037.1 GCA_937863965.1 uncultured Micropruina sp. | reverse complement strand
CCGAGTTGACCTGGACGAAGCTGTACGACGGTCTGCTGCGGCGCGCCGGCGACCCGCAGGCGTCCGACTTCCTGCTCGGATTCGATTCCACGCCGCTGCTGGCCGAGAAGTCACTGCACGCGCTGGCGGTCTGGTGCCGCGATGTCCCCGGCCTGGCCGACGCCTTGGATCGCGTGCCCGCCCGCGACGTGCCGACCGTCGCCGCCCCGGGCGGTGTGGACCCGGACGACTGGGCGGCGTTCCTCGACCGGCTCCGTGCACACCTCGGCCGCTTCGGCCACACGATCTACGACCTGGACTTCGCCAACCCGGTTCCGGCCGACGACCCGACCCTCGTCGTCGAGGCGCTCGAGCACGCGGTCGCCGGGCGAGCCGCCGACCCCGGCGAACGGCAGCGAGCGGCCGCCGAACGCCGGGAGCGGATCACCGCCGCGTTGCTGGACCGCCTCGACCCGGTCCGCCGGAGGGCCGCGCGCGCCAGCCTCACCGCCGCGCAGCGGTGGGCACCGATCCGCGAGGACGCCCTGGCCGCCATGGGCCTGGCCTGGCCGACCCTACGCCGGCTGCTGCACGAACTGGGTGGACGGCTGTCCCGGGCGGGGGTCGTGAACGCGGCCGAGGACGTCTTCTGGCTCACCGCGGCCGAGGCGGACGCGGACGCCGCCACCCTGGACGCCGTCGCGTCGGACGGCGTCGCGTCGGACGGCGGCGCCCCGCACACCGCCGACCCGGCCCTCCCCGACCGTCGCGCGACGATCGAGCAGCGCCGTATCCAGTGGCGCGGCCGGAAGCTGGCGACGCCCCCGCAGTACCTGCCGGTGTCGCGCCTGATGACGATGATGGACGGCATGATGCCCGCCCGGGACGGCAATCAGCACGGCCCGGTGCTGAAGGGCACCGGCGGCTCGGGCGGCCGGGTGACCGCGCCGGCCCGCGTGCTCGCCGGCCCGGACGACTTCGCGGCCTTCCAGCCCGGCGAGATCCTGGTCGCCTCCATCACGACGCCGGCCTACACGCCGCTTTTCGCGCTGGCCTCCGGGGTGGTGACCGACATCGGCGGGGTGCTCAGCCACGGTTCGATCGTGGCCCGCGAGTACGGCATCCCCGCCGTCCTGGGCACCGGCAATGCCACCAAGCGGATCGCCACCGGCGACGTGATCACCGTGGACGGCGGCGCCGGCACCGTCCACCTGGACGGCTCGACGGCGCCGCTGGACGAGCCACCTGCCGCACGCCGCCCACCCGCCTGGGCGTGGCTCGCCGCGGCGGCCGCCGCCACCGGAGCCCTGGCCCTGGTCAGATATCGCCGCCGACGTCGGCTCGAACCGATTCCGGGTTGATATCGACCGGATGCATTGCCCTCGAACCGACTCGAACCACTTCCTGGTTGAAATGGACACCCACCAGAGGCGGGCATTCCAACCAGGAACCGGTTCCAGGCCTCAGCGGCCATCATCACCCGCCGCATAACCACAACAAAGCGGTTCGCACTGTCCCCGCCCCCGCCGCTCCAGCTACCTCACCGCAATCCCGGGGAGGCCGGGATCTCCACACCCGCCGGGCGCCCACGGCCAGCGAGGTCCCGGGCCGAGCCCGGGTCGACGATGCCGGCCCGGTCAGGCCTCCGCCACGTTGTTGTAGGACAGCAGGCGCCAGCTCTCGCCGCCGGGTTGCAGGACGGACCAGGACGCGTTCCACAGCCCGCCGAGGGTGAGGTTGTGCGCATAGTCCAGGC
>CALMIQ010000036.1 GCA_937863965.1 uncultured Micropruina sp. | reverse complement strand
CATGGACGAGGTGCGATACTGCTGTGTAGGGCGCGACCATCGCAGCCCGGCATCGCACCACATGCCGCACCGCACCGGCGCACAGTCGCCGACGATCGCGAGCGGACCTGGACCGTGGTGAACCTTCTTGGAAAGCAGTCTTCTTCGTGTCTCGAACCGAATCCGCCCACGAGTCCTTCGCGTCTCTGGGCGTTCCCGCCGTCCTGCTGGCACCGCTCAGTGAGCGCGGCATCACCGCACCGTTCCCCATCCAACGGGCCACGCTGCCCGACACCCTGGCCGGCCGGGACGTCCTGGGCCGCGGCCGCACCGGCTCGGGCAAGACCCTGGCCTTCGCGCTGCCGGTCGTCGGCCGTCTCGCCCGCCTCGTGCCCTCGGCCGCCTCGCTGCCGGCCCGGACGCGTCCGGGCGCCCCGCGCGGCCTGGTGCTCGCCCCGACCCGGGAGCTGGCCAACCAGATCCTCGAAACCATCGAACCGCTCGCCAAGGCCGCCGGACTACGGACGATGACCATCTTCGGCGGCGTCGGCCAGGCCCGGCAGGTGCAGCAGCTGCGCGCCGGCGCCGACATCGTGGTGGCCACCCCCGGACGGCTCGAGGACCTGATCGGCCAGGGCCACGTCCGGCTCGATTCGGTCGCCGTGACCGTCCTGGACGAGGCCGACCACATGGCCGACCTCGGCTTCCTGCCCGCCGTGACCCGGATCCTGGCGGCGACGCCCGCCCTGGGTCAGCGGCTGCTGTTCTCGGCGACCCTGGACAACGGCGTCGACAAGCTGGTCAAGCGATTCCTGGTCGAGCCGCTGGTGCACAGCGTCGACGGCGCCGACTCGCCGGTCGCGGCGATGACCCACCATGTCTACCTGGTGCCGGACGCCACCGCCAAGCACGCCATCGTCCGCGAACTCGCGGCTGGCTCGTCGCGCCGGCTGCTGTTCACCCGGACCAAGCATCAGGCCCGCAGGCTGGCCCGCGAGCTGACCGCCGACGGCATTCCCGCGGTGGAACTGCACGGCAATCTGTCGCAGAACGCGCGGGAGCGCGGGCTGAAGGCGTTCGCGGACGGCCGGGTCCGGGTGATGGTGGCCACCGACATCGCCGCCCGCGGCATCCACGTCGA
This sequence comes from uncultured Micropruina sp., assembly GCA_937863965.1. Taxonomy (GTDB): domain Bacteria; phylum Actinomycetota; class Actinomycetes; order Propionibacteriales; family Propionibacteriaceae; genus Micropruina. The sequence continues at coordinate 9,986 of CALMIQ010000036.1, read as the reverse complement.
CGAGGTCGAGCTGGTCGTCCATGTCGACCCGCCCGCCGAGCACAAGGCGTACCTGCACCGCTCCGGGCGGACCGCCCGGGCCGGCAACGACGGCGACGTCGTGACGCTGGTGCTGCCCGAGCAGCGCCGGGACTTCACCGCCCTGGCCCGGGCCGCCAAGATCACCGCGGCGCCCACGCCGGTGCGACCCGGCGACCCGCGGGTCCTGGACGTCGCCGGTGCGGTGGCCAGCCGGGTGGCTGCCGCGGACGTCCCCACCGAAGCGGCGCGGGCCGCGTCCGGTGAGATGCGCGGAGGGCAAGGCAATGGCCGCCACGGTGGCGCGTCGCCGAGGGGTCGCAGCACGCGCGGCGGACGGGACGCGCGTCCGGTCTCGGCGGCGAAGGGAAGCCGCGGCAGTGCCGCGAACGTCGGCAGCGTCTCGGCCGGGGCCGGCGGGGGAGTCGTCCGACTCTCCCGGCAAGGTCTCGGACGCCGGCGCGGCTCGCGGCGTCCGGCCGCCTGAGATCCGGTCAGGTCCCGACGTTGCGCGGGTTCGGGCACGTTGCGCGGGTCCGTCCGCGCGCAATGAGCGCTGCACCGCGCGACGTCGCCCGGGGTGCGGTCCGGTGGCCCCGACCGACCCGGACGGCGGAGGCCGACGGTAGACGGGTCCTGTCGACGGACTCAGGCGTTCTCGTAGCGCCCGGGGTCGGTCCAGACGCAGATCCGCTTGCCGGAGTTGCCTCCGGCCGGCCAGACCGCCGCGAGCTTCATCGGCTCCGTCCCCGCGGTGAGCTCATGCGGATGGGTCCAGATCAGGTACATCCGGTCGCCGTCGATGGTCAGCGGGGTTCCGTTCGCCGGCACCAGTGAGCCCCAGACCTTGACCCGTCCGGTCTCGGTGCGCGGCTGGGTGGGGCAGACCCCGCCGTAGCCGCGCCGGTCCTTCAGGTTCACCAGCGCGTGGGCCTTGCCGACCCGCTCGACGCCCACGTCGCGGGTGGATGCGAACGTGCCCGGCTTCGCGCAGGGCACCCGGTCGTCGATGATCGGCTCACGCAGCCGCTCCCTGACCTGGAAGCCGCCCTTCACCGCCGAGACCTTGCTGGTGGCGTCGCCGCACCGTGCCGTCAGCGCGATCGGGGTCAGCACCTGCTCGGCGGCGCCGTCGGCCGTCGCCAGCCAGATGTGCCAGTGCTCCCGGTAGCCGTTGCCGTCCCGCTGCGCGATGGGGATCGCCAGGTCCTCGATGCCGTCGCCGTCGGCGTCCGAATAGACCGGCTTGCCGAGTGTGTAGGTGCGGCCGTACTCGTCCGGTTTGGTCAGGTTGACCGCGGTCGATCGCGCGTGATCCTCGAACCACTTCCAGGGCAGCGACTTCGGGTCGAGCTTCCGGATCGCGTCCGCCGCCGGGCCGGACGCCGATGGTGCGGGCTCCGACGATGCCGGACCGGACGCCGCCGGCGCGGTCGGCGCAGCGGCCGGGTCGGCGGACGTCCCACCGGCACAGCCGGCGAGCATCGTCACCAGGACGAGGCCGGCCACGCCGCGGGCCAGTACCGCGGCGGAGATGACGGATCGGTTCATGCGGCGCTCCTCGGCGGCTGGCGTCGGGCTCGTGGTCCAACGTGCGGGCGGTCGGGGGCGGGAGGGTTCCTCCACCTTGGCCGAGCCGCCCGCGCGACGCAAGATCGCCCCGCATCCGTGGACGCGGGGCGATCGATCGGCACCCGGTGCCGTGTGCCGGATCGGTGAGTCTCAGCGGCTCGGCTCGGCGGGCTTGGTGGCCACCAGCACCCCCAGGACGGCGTAGCCGACCAGCAGGTGCAGCGGTGCGACCAGCTGCGCAACGTCCGGGCCGAAGACCATCAGGGTGGGGATGGTGACCACGGCCCAGCTCTCGGCGATCAGCGGCCAGATCCGGCGGGCGCCGTGCCAGCGGCCGGCGATCGCGATCCGGATGCCGATGAGGAACATGCCCAGCATCGAGAACGGCCAGAAGGCGTCGAGCAGCGCCCATCCGGGCTGGCTCAGGTCGCTCACCCCGATGCCGTCGGCGAGGGTCGATCCGATGGCCAGGGTCACGAGCACCGTCTCGACACCGATCGCCGCCTTCGCGATGCGGCCGGTGCCGAGGGCGTCGGTCTGCCACAACACGGAGAGCAGGGCGAGCAGGCCGAGCTGGAAGATGCCCGAGGCGAGCGAGTAGCCCATCTCGCCGGCGCGGGTGGTCGGGTCGAGCCCGAAGAGCACCATGGCGGCGGCCCAGATCGCCGCGCCGGCGGTGAGCAGCAGTCCCTGACGGCGGAACGGGCGATCCGCGACACGCTCGGTGCCGGGGACCGGATCGGAGACGGTGGCCGTGAGGTCGGAGCGGGCGGGTGCCGGCTGTTGGGAGACGGTCATGATCGGGAGTCCTTTCTCGGTGGCCGACGTCCTGCCGGCCGATGTCTTCAATCTGCTGGGCACGCCGACCCGCCGCCCAGGGTGCGGCGTCCCATGCGATCGGGCGGAAACGTCCCGATCACGCGGGACGCGCGTCCCGGGCGTCCGGGACGACCGGCCCGAGATAATGCCGGGGTGCCCCTGCGGATGCCCCGGCTCCGGCCGCTCGCCATCGCCTGGGTGGCCCTCGCCCTGCTGCTGGTGGCGATCACCGTCGTGGCGCAGGCGCTGCGGCTGAGCGCCGGCGGCACCCTCGATCTGGCCAGTCCGACGGCACCGCTCGGTGGCGTGCTGACGGTGTGCGGCGCGGTGATCCTCTCCCGCCGTCCCGGTCACGTGATCGGCGGCGTCCTGGTCGGGTTCGGGTTGCTGTGGGCCTTCGACGGCATGCTCGAGGCCTGGTACGGCCTGGGCATCACACCGCCCTACGGCGCGCCGCCCGACGACCTGCTGCCCGGCACCACGTTCGCCTACTGGTTCGTCGCCCGGGTCGGCGCCTTCCTGCTGATGGGGCTGCCGCTGCTGCTGGTGCTCTACCCGACCGGACGGCTGCTGCCGGGGGCGTGGCGGTGGGTCGGCGTCGGCACGATCGCGGCGTCCGCGCTGCTGCCGGTGGCCCTGCTGGTGATGCCGGCCGCCGTGCTCGAGCTCGGCGTCCCGCCGCCACCGATCGACGACCCCGATCTGCTCAGCCTGCCGATCCCTGCCGCGGTCGGCTATCCGATGCTGGTGATCACCCGGCTGATCACGCTGGCCGCGGTGCTGCCCGCCCTGCTGCTGGTGGTGGTGCGCCACCGCCGGGCCGCCGGACGCCAGCGCCGCCAACTGCGCTGGCTGCTCTGGGCGGGCATCGTCTGCGTCTTCTTGGCGGTGATCAGCCTGCTGGCTCCCTCGGGCGTGCTGGCCAGCTACGCGCTGTTCGCCGCGGTGGCCGGTACCGCCGTCTCGGTGACCATCGGCATCTGCGCCCCCGACCGCTACGACGTGGACGGGCTGGTGGCCGACACCATCGCCTGGGGTGCGGTGGGTGCCATCGTGGTCGCCCTCGACCTGGCCGTGGTCGCGCTGGTCAGCCGGACCGTGGGTGAGCACCTCGACCAGCGCGACGTCACCGTGGTGGTGCTGCTGCTGGCCGTGCTGCTGTACGCGCCGCTGCGCGGCCTGGTCTGGGAACGGGTGCGCCGGACGCTGCTGGGCCGGCGCGGTGACCGCTATCAGGTGGTCTCCGGACTGGCCGCCCGGCTGGAATCCAGCGGCTCCGTCGCCGATCAGCTGCCGGCCCTGGTGGCCTCGGTCGCGGACTCGTTCCGGGTGCCCTACGTCGGCGTCGAGGTGTTCGCCCCCGACGGCGGCCGGCTGCTCGCCGAGCACGGACGCCGCCCCGCGCAGGTCACCGAGCTGCCGATCGCCTACTCCGGGCAGCCGGTCGGCCGGCTGATCCTGCCGGCCGGCGGCGGGCTGCGCTCGCTGCTCACCCGGGCCGATCAGGCGCTGCTGATGGACGTCGTGCGGCAGGCGGCGATCGCCGTCCGGCTGACCACCCTGACCGACGAGCTGCAGGCCAGCCGGGAGCGCCTGGTGCTGGCCCGGGAGGAGGATCGGCGGCGGATCCGGCGCGACCTGCACGACGGCCTGGGCCCGTCCCTGGGCGGAGTCGGGCTGCGGCTCGCGGCGGCCGGCAACGCGATCGACGCCGATCCCGGCCGGGCCAAGGAGCTGATCGCCAGTTCCCGCGCCGACCTGCAGGCGGCGGTGACCGACGTGCGGCGGTTGGTGCACGGGCTGCGTCCGCCCGCCCTGGACGACCTCGGGTTGCTGGCGGCGATCGAGCAGCAGGCCGATCAACTCCGTGCGGCGGGCCTGGAGGTGCGCGTCGAGGCCGATCGCCTGACCGGGCTCCCGGCTGCGGTCGAGGTGGCGGCCTACCGGATCGTCGCCGAGTCGTTGGCCAATGTGGCGCGGCACGCCCGGGCCGGCGCCGCGGACGTCCGGCTGCTGCGCGAGGCGGACGCGCTGGTGGTGCAGGTCGCCGACGACGGCGTCGGGATATCGTCGGACCGGACGGCGGGCGTGGGCCTGCTGTCGCTGCGGGAGCGGGCGGCCGAACTGGGCGGTGAGGCCGTCATCAGCTGTCCTGTCGGGGGCGGGACCACCGTCCGAGCCGTGTTGCCTCTGAGCGGAGGGGATCCGTGAGCCGTGAGCCGATCACCGTGCTGATCGCCGACGACCACCCGGTCTACCGCGACGGTCTGGCGTCGCTGCTCGATCCACTGCCCGACATCGCGGTGGTCGGACGGGCCGCGGACGGCGTCCAGGCCGTCGAGCAGGCGTTGGCGAGCCGGCCGGACGTGGTGATCATGGACCTGCAGATGCCCCGGTTGAACGGCATCGAGGCGACCCGCCGGGTGCTGGCCGAACTGCCCGACACCGGCGTCCTGGTGATCACCATGGGCGAGGACGAGAGCACCGTCTTCAGCGCCGTCACCGCCGGCGCCCGGGGCTACCTGCTCAAGGGAGCGGACGCCGACGAGGTGGTCCAGGCGATCCGCACCGTCCATGGCGGGGGAGTGGTGTTCGGCGCCTCGCTCGCCCGGCGGATCGCCCGGGTCTTCGCGGGCGGCGCGGCGGCGTCCGCGCCGTCGGTCTTTCCCGAGCTCACCGACCGGGAGCGGGAGATCCTCGACCTGGTCGCCGGCGGACTGTCCAACGGCGACATCGCGGGCAGGCTGTATCTCTCGCCGAAGACGGTCCGGAACAACGTCTCGGCCATCCTGACCAAACTGCGGGCGCGGGATCGTTCGGCCGCCATCGTCGCCGCCCGGGAGGCCGGGCTGGGCCGGAGCGCGGAAGGCCGCCCGTGAAGCTGGACATCAAGGGGAAACTCGACATCAAGGGACTGCTGTCCGAATCCGCGATCTACGGCGTGGTCACCATCTCGGGCCTGCTGGTGATCGTCGCCAACCAGGCCGAATCGGGCACCACCGAGGCGCTGGTCAAGGTGGTGGCGACGGTGCTCGTGTTCTGGTTGGCGCATGTCTACGCCGGCACGGTGGCTCACCTCGGCGACCCGCACGACGAGGCCGAGCCGAGCCGCGTCCGTTTCGGCCGCGCGCTGCGGCATTCGCTGGCGCATTCCGGCGGGATGCTGCTGGTCACCCTGGTGCCCGCCATCATGCTCACCCTCGGCGCGCTCGGCCTGGTCAGCCACGACGCCGCGATCTGGGGAACCCTGTGGCTGGACGTCGCCCTGCTCGGAGTCCTGGGCTACTTCGGCGTCGCCGGCTGGACGTCCACGCTGTGGCCGCGGCTGGTGGGCGCGCTGCTCACCGCCGCGCTGGGAGTGGTGTTGATCCTGCTGAAGGCGTGGATCCACTGACCCGCCCGGCGCGGTGCCTGCGCGAATCACCGATGTGTAGTTTCTGGGACGATCGCGGAATATCGCGGCGTTGCGAGGTGATAATCACCGCGCGATGATTTAGGCCGATCCGGGCGCGGGCGATATTTGCTGAATACCGATGCTCCGGATGAGATTTCGCTGATAGCCTGCGCAGGCAACGGGGCAGGAATTGGCGTGCGCCGGCAGGGGTCCCCCACGGATGGCTGTCGCGCCGGGGAGCGGGGCATGGTGACGAACTCTGCTGGTCCGATCGTGGCTCATCGGAGCCGTCCGATGCTGGCGGCCCTGCTCGCCTTCGCCCTGTTCGTCGGCTGGCAGGTCGCCCAGCCGCTGCGCGCCTTCGCCGACGGGCCGACGACCTTCAGCAACACCGCCTCGATCGCCATCCCGGCGACGGGCTCCCCCGACCAGATCGGCCCCGCGAGCCCCTATCCGTCGAATGTCAGCGTGTCCGGCATGGCGGGGCTGGTGAGCAAGGTCACCGTCACCTTCCACAATCTGACGCACGGCATCCTCAACGACGTGGACGCCCTGGTGGTCGCGCCGGGGGGCGCCAACCTGGTGGTGCTCTCCGACGCCAGCGTGGAGAGCGGCATCACCTTCGCCAGCAACGCCACGATCACCTTCGACGACGCCGCCGCGACCCAGATCCCCGGCTCGGGAAACGTCGGCACCGGCAGCTACCGGCCGACCAACACCGCCGTCGGCGGCGCGGACAGCTTCCCGTCACCGGCCCCGTCGCCGTCCAGCCAGACCACGCTGGCCGGTGCCTTCAACGGGATCAACCCCAACGGCACCTGGCAGCTCTTCATCGTCGACGACACCACCGGCGACCTCGGCACCATGGCGGGCGGTTGGAGCCTCACGATCACCACCGAGGTGGCCGCCGTCGCCACCACCACGACCGTCACCTCCTCGGACGCCACGTCGACCACCGGCGACCAGGTCACCTTCACCGCGGCCGTCCGGGCAAGCGGTTCGCCGGTCACCGCCGGCACGGTGCAATTCAGCTCCGACGGCACCGATATCGGTGGCCCGGTGGCCCTCAACGGCAGCGGAAACGCGACCTTCGCGACGTCCACCCTCACCGAGGGAACCCACCTGATCCGGGCCACGTACGGCGGCGCCACCGGATTCTCCACCAGCAACGGCACGGTCACCCAGCGGGTCGACAATCCGACCGTGGTCACCGGCAACGTGTTCTGCAACGCCGGCCCGATCACCATTCCCACCTCCGGTGCGAGTTCGCCCTACCCGTCGAACATCACCGTGTCCGGGCTCAGCGGAGAGGTGAGCAAGGTCACCGTCCAGCTCAAGGGACTGTCCCATCAGACGCCGATCGACCTGGACGTCCTGCTGTCCGGCCCGACCCCGACGCAGAATCTCTTCCTGCTCAGCGATGCCGGCGGCCAGAACGCGGTCAGCGACCTCGACGTCACCTTCGACGACGCGGCCGCCAGCGCCGTATCGGCGACCTCGCTCGCCTCCGGCACCTACCGCCCCACCCGGATCGCCGACGAGTCGAACGAGAACCTGCCGGCGCCGGCACCCGCGCCCAGCTCGGCGACCGAACTCTCCACCTTCAACGGTGCGAGTGCCAACGGCACCTGGAGCCTCTGGATCGTCGACGATGCCACCGGGGATTCCGGCTCGATCAGCGGCGGCTGGTGCCTCACGATCACCACGCCGGCACCCACCAGCACCGCCCTGACCGCCGCGCCGAACCCGTCCAGCCACGGCCAGAGCGTGGCCCTGACCGCCACCGTGACCAGCAACGGCAACCCGGTGACGGCAGGCTCCGTCGAGTTCACCGACGGCGCCACCAGCCTGGGCGCGGCGGTGCCGGTCAACGCCGGCGGGGTGGCGACGCTCACGACGTCCGCCCTGGCCGTCGGCACCCACCCGATCACCGCCAGCTACACCGGCACCGACGAGTTCGCCGAGAGTTCCGACGACGTCAGCCAGGTGGTGAACAAGCGCGACACCAGCACCGCCCTCACCTCGAGCGCCAACCCATCGCAGGCCGGCTCGTCGGTCACCTTCACCGCCGTCGTGACCGCGAACGGGGGTGCGGTGAACGCCGGGTCGGTCACCTTCGCCGTGGACGGCACGGATCAGGCGACGGTGGCCGTGGACGCCAACGGGGCGGCCTCGTTCACCACCTCGGCGCTGAGCGTGGGCAGCCATGCGATCGAGGCGCGCTACGGCGGCACCGCCAACGAGAACGTCAGCGATGACGACCTCGACCAGGTGGTGTCGGCGCTGGACTCGACCACGGTCGTGGTGTCGGCGCCCAACCCGTCCGTGTACGGCAGCGCCGTGACGTTCACCGCGACGGTGACCACCGGGGGGACGCCGGTGACCGCGGGAACGGTGCAGTTCAGCGAGAACGCAACCCCGCTCGGCCCGCCGGTCGCCCTCGCCGGCGACGGCACCGCGACGTTCACGACGTCCACCCTGACCGCCGGGAGCCACACCATCACCGCGACCTTCTCCGGCAACCCCTCGGTCTCCGCCGGGTCGGGAACGGTGGATCATCAGGTGACCCCGCTGGCCACGGTGGTGACGCTGATCAGCAGCGCGTCCACGGCGAACCTGGGTGATCCGGTGACCTTCACCGCCGACGTCACCGGCGCCGGGTCACCGGTCACGATCGGATCGGTCACCTTCGTCGTCGACGGCACCGACCTCGGCATCGTCGAACTCGACATCGCCGGCCAGGCGACTTTCACCACCTCGGCGCTCGCCGCCGGGTCGCACCAGGTGGTCGCCCAGTACGGCGGATCGCTCAACTACGCCCCGGCCGACTCGGCCCCGCTGACCCAGCTGATTCAGCTGGTCGCCGACGCCGGCGGTCCCTACACCGTCGCCGAGGGCGAGTCGGTCACCCTGGACGGCGGGGACTCCACCCCGGGACTCAGCTACGCCTGGGACATCGACGATGACGGCACCTTCGACGTGGACGGCATCGGCCCGACCCTGACCTGGGCGCAGCTGGAGGCGCTGGGGATCGACGACGGTCCGGGTGTGCACACCGTCACCCTGCGGGTCACCTCCGGTGCGGTGAGCATGGACGCCACGGCCGTCCTGACGGTGGTCAACACCAGTCCGGAATCGGTGATCACCGGCGACCTGACCGCCACCGTCGGCGTGCCGTTCACGCTCAAGGTGGGCGCCGACGACCCGTCCGCGGCCGACATGGCGGCGATGTTCACCTACACCGTCGACTGGGGCGACGGATCTCCGGTCGAGACCGTGGTCGGGCCGGCCGATCCGCCGGTGACCCACACCTACGCGGCGGCCGGGACCTACGATGCGACCTTCACGGCGACCGACAAGGACGGCGGTACCGGCGCGCCGAGTTCGGTGAGCGTGGTGGCCAGCCCGCAGCAGACCACCTCGCCGACGCCGAGTCCGAGCGGCTCGGCCAGCCCGACGGCGACCCCGAGTCCGACGGCCACCTCCAGCTCGACGGCGACCTCCAGCCCCGGGCCGCTGCCCACCGCGACCCGGACCGGCCGCCCGAGCGGCGGGCTGCCGCAGACCGGGACCGCGGCCGACCCGATGGTGCTGATCATCGGCCTGGGGCTGCTGGCCGTGGGAGCATTGGTCATCGTGGCGTCGATCATCGGCCGCCACGGCGGTTGGCGTCACAAGTCCTGATCTGGGAAGGGAGTCGTCGGTATGGGCTTCTGGGATTTCTTCTGGCTGCTGCTCTGGGGCTTCTTCTACGTCTGCTATCTGTTGGTGCTCTTCCAGGTGATCCTGGATCTGTTCCGCGACGACGATCTCTCGGGTTGGGGCAAGGCGGTGTGGGTGGTTGCCCTGGTGCTGGTTCCGGCCATCACCCTGGTGGTCTACCTGATCGTGCGTGGCAACGGCATGGGCCGGCGGATGCGGAGCCGGAGGGCGCCGGTGCCGGAGGAGAACGAGGTGCGAATCATCAACGCGCCCAGCAGCCGGGTCGAGCAGATCGCGCAAGCGAAGTCGCTGCTGGACTCCGGGGCGATCACTCCCGAGGAGTACGAACGGCTGAAGGCCCTGGCGATCGGCTGACGGCGTCCGCTCGGGCGGCCGGCCGGATGTGCTCCGGGGGCGATTGGGCCGAGTGGGCCTATCGCACCCCCAGGTTCGACCCTCCGGACGTCCCGCGCGGCGTGCT
>CALMIQ010000035.1 GCA_937863965.1 uncultured Micropruina sp. | reverse complement strand
ACGGCACCACCGCCGGGTTCGACCTGGAGATGATCGAGGCCGTCCGGAAGGTGGTGGAGGTGCCGGTGATCGCCTCCGGCGGTGCGGGCGCCGTCGTACATTTCGTGGACGCCGCCCGCGCCGGCGCCGACGCCGTGCTGGCGGCGTCCGTGTTCCACTACGGCACGCTGAGCATCGCCGAGGTCAAGCAGGCCCTGGCCGACGCCGGCTTCCCCGTCCGCATGATCTGACGCCGCCCAGCCACCGTTGGTCGAGCTACGTCGAGACCTGCTTGGCCACCGTTGGTCGAGCTTGTCGAGACCCTCGCCGGACCTGGTTTCGACAAGCTCAACCGACGAGAGAGCGCTAGATTCCGGGTATGGCTTGCCTGTTCTGCTCCATCGTCGCCGGTGACGTCCCGTCGCGGCAGGTGTACGCCGACGACCACGCGATCGCGTTCCTCGACATCGGCCCGTGGAAGCGGGGACACACGCTGGTGATCCCGCGCCGCCACGTGGACGACGTCCTGGCCGTGGACGAGGCGCTCACCGAGATCGCGCCGGCGATCAGTGCGACCGCCCGGCTGCTGACCGAGAAGCTCGGCGCGGACGGCCTGAACATGCTCTCCAATGCGGGGGCGACCGCCGGCCAGGAGGTGTTCCACCTGCACGTCCACCTGGTCCCGCGCTACGCCGACTACCCGGGCTTGCGTGCCCTGTTCGACCCCGACCCCGCGATCGACCTCGACGAGGTCCACGCCACTCTCTTCCAGCGACAAAGGCCTTCGAAAAGGCCTAGCGCCGCCGCTAGTCAGCGGCCAACGGGCCTCGGGTGAACTCATGGGCCAGCCGCGAAGGTGACGGCCCCTCCTGTCCTTGGTACTTCCCTTGGTAGGCGGCATGGGGCCCGTAGGTTGTGAACCAGTAGATCTGTCCGAATGGTACGCCTGGATAGACCCGCGTGGGTCGTTGCACCGTGATCTCCAGCGTGACGCGCCCAACGAAGCCAATATCAATAAGGCCAGCCGTAATATGATTGGTAACAAATTTCCGACCGATCGAACTGCGGCCCGTTATCAGAGAGGCGAAACAATGCGAGCCGAAGACCTCCGCCGTAGAACCTAGATAGCATTCGCCCGGCATCAGCACTAACCCGCTCTCTGGGACGAAACAATCCTCGTACTCCTCGGTTCCTTGCAGATCAATAAACTCGGAGGTTAGTCGAAGAACTCGGTCGCCGAGGGTGTAGTTGTATGAATTCGGGTTAATTTGCGCGTCCACGCAAGGATCAATCACGATACGGCCTCTTGCGCGTTCCTGGAGGATCTGTGGTCCGGTTAGCCATCCAGTTCCCGACAAAGTATACAAGTTACACCGACCATCCCGGAGCAAACTCACTCAAGGACCAGTTGCGGTAGAGCGCCAGATCGCTCGCTAGGATCAATTGGCTGGATCGGAAGCACCCCTCAGCGTCGAGCTCAACGGTCAGGTCGGGGAACTTGCGACCCAATTCACTAACCTCCGACTGCATCGAGCGGCTGTCCCACTCGGTCTCCAACATCTCGCGTCCGGGCGTTGCCGGATAAAGTGGCCTGAAGACGACGCTGTCCACCAGGCCCCGCGTCATTTCAAGCATGTTTTCGGCTCGGGTCGCGGACGTGACTCCGCCTCTGATTATGGGCGTAGATAAGCGTATCCTTTGGACCCCCAGTGCTCTAAGTCTAGGAATGAGCACTGTCAGATCGGGGCTCCCGCCGCGGATCTTCATGACACGTTGATTCTGGTCCGGATCCCAGGCCACCCGCGAGATATTGACTTCGTCCACGAGGGGAATGCTTTTCCAACGGGCACCGTTTGTGTAAAGCTTGATCTGAGCTGCGGAGTTGGCCAGCCTCAACTGCGCGATGAGTGTGACGAGATTGGGGTGCAACGTAGGCTCGCCTCCACCCGTTACTTCGAAGCGAGCAACACCCATTGAGGTCAGCAACTCCGCGACCTCGCCGAGCCCAACTGGGGGCATCATCTCGTTGTCCGCGCGTGGGTCATAGACGTCCGTGGCGCAGAAAACACAGCGAGCGTTGCAGACCTTGGCGACGGGGATTACGTAAGCCTTATGAAGAGATTGACTCACGTACGCAAGGAGTTTGCAACGGTCAATCGATGCCGAGATCATTCCGAATCTCCCGAGGTGATTTCGACGCCTTCTGGAAGGCTATCGGGGTTCTTTTCAAGCAGTCTGTAGGAGTTGTCGGCAATGTGCCTCGTGACATCCAGGTTCCTCCTTCGGGTATTCTCGTGATCTTCCATCTCTGAGAGCGTCATCCAGGCGCATTTCCTGCCGGATAAGACGAACGACGTCCGACGAAGGGCTGCGTCGGAGGCAGGCGCGACATTCAATCGCACCAAGTAGAACGCGAAGCGGTACTGAGTGTCGTGACGATAAAACTCTGACAGTTTTCGCGATCGAAGATCGCATCCTGGTATATACGAAACGGTCAAGTTCTCCGCCGAGGATCCGATAAATGCGGCGACGTAGTTGGTTAGTGTGGGGTCGTCGGTATCGGAGAGGCGTAGACCTTCAATATTGTAGTGGGGCATCAGGTAGCACTCCCACAGTGCATCTTCGTAGACCAGGATGCGGAAATCGTGGTCTTGGCCGCGATGCTTTATGAGAAAGATTGCACGAGCTTCACGGAAGCTCTCTGAGCTTTCCAGGACGTCATTCATCAGGTCATCCAGGCTGGGGCGATCGAATCGAGCCTTGGCGGATTGGATCGCGCGTGCAGCGGTGTAGGCGCCTGCGATGGTGAACGCGAGCATCCATTGGCCGCCATTTAGTCCAAGCTTCGGATCTGTGAAGCTGTAGTCCCCGGTAGCGACTGTGCCGAACATAGTGAACGAAACTGCAGAGTATCCAATCCATTTGACCGAATCCTCAAGCCTCTTCAGGTGGTCGAGCAGGATCAGGCGCAATCTGTCTACCGGGATCGCGATGGCTTGGGGAGTGTCTTTCTGGCCTGCCGCGTGAAGCTCAGGACGCTTCCTCATCCTATCGATCCACCTCATGATCCGCGCCGACTATTCAGTATATACAGGCTTAGCGCTTGAATGCGGATCTCTAGATCATCGATTGTTCGCGAGTTGTCGATAGTCATCTGGCATCTGGCGCGCTCTATGGTCCGATCGTGCGCCGAGAGTATTCGCGGGAGGGTTGGGTCGCCACGATCTCGTGACGGCCCGTTCACCCATACGAGCGTGAATCTCAGATCGCGAAGACATTCATACATGGCTGCGCGAGCATCATCGTTAATCACGATGGTGTCGTTAGGTGTGGACTCAACTCGACGTCGGAAGTCTGCCTCTAGGAATCCCGGAGAGACGTGCTCGAAGGCGTCGCGTGCGATTTGTAGTAGGCGTCCGTCTTGCCGTCCGCTAGCGGCTGGGCCGATAGCGCCGATTCTGGAGTAGACGAACTCCTCCAAGTCGCGCAGGGGCTGGGCCACCGCGATGCGCACGCAGTGGCCCACTTGATTCGAAAGAAGGGTGGCGATGGTCGACTTTCCGACTCCTGAATCCCCAACTAAGGTGATCCGATTTAGGGCCATAGTCAGCCTGTCGGGAGATCGGCCCAGCATAGGGCGTGATCCGAAAGCGTAGGAACTATTTCAGCTTTGATCGGTACCCCCATGTCGGCGCTTGCCAGCAAGAAGTCCTGTTGGACACCCTTCGGCGTGGTCGGGACTCGCGGAAGCAGCTCGGAGTAGCTCCAGAGCTTCAAATTCGGGAGCAGGTGATCGATATCTGGTGAATTGAGATCCACGCACGCTAATGTGCGGCGCGTGTGCGCATCCTCGAGCGTTCTGCGCAGTGGGTGCCAGATCGCGGTGAGCGATGGGTCGGTCGCTTTGACGCCGAAATAGTGCAGGGGGAAGCAGTGAGCATTGATAAGAGTAAAAGGAGAGCTTGGCTCCTGAATCTCCGATCTCAGGAGCCCCTTGTCGAATAGGGTCCATCGTTCACCGTTCGGCCCGAGACTCTCAAGCCCGGGGTTCGGAAACTGGAGATATGTGTTGCCTGCGATCGGGAATCGCGAGAGAACTCCCAGTGCCAAGTAGGCATCGGGGGCGAGATGTGAGCTGCTTATGGGGATGCTGTGCCAGTGGTTGAAGCCGCATGCTTCGGCAAGAGTGGCCACTTGGTCAACTCCGGACTCGTATACGTGGGCCTCTTGCAGGCAGAGGACATCAAGTTGGGAGTCAGAGATGACCTTGGCGTGGTAGTCGAGGGCCGCGGTGCCATGTAGCTGGTGGGACTCTCCGAGTATTCCTCCGCCGATATTCCAGGTGGCAATCCTCATACTTTACCTCAATCCGATCTCGTTCGGTGGTGTATATGTGTATTTCCAAGTGGCTCGGTGTCGTCCTGAGAGCCTCCAGTCGTGGCCTATTGCCAGTGGCCAAGTGACTTTGTTGCACAGTACTTCGAGTGCCAACTGCGGGGCGCGATGCGAGATTATGACAATTTCGCCGAGATGTGATTCGCGAGACTTCTCATGTAGGAAATCCTCGATTCGATTTTGCACGTCGAGATAGGATTCCCCGTCGGGAAATCGTTCGAACTCGTGGGGTAAGTGAGGGAGGGTGTGGCTGGGTTGGCCATTGAGGTGCCCGTAATTCATTTCGCGTAAGCGACTATCGCCGGTCGTATGCCTGGTTGGGAAGAAGGCGGCGGCGCTTGCTTGAGCCCGTCCGAGGTCCGACGTGAAAATGGGCCGATCGCTGAGTTCTGCGACGGCTTGACGGACGGTTATCGCTTGGACCTGGCCGACCTCAGAAAGTGGAGAATCAGACCAGCCGCTGGCAATTCCGCGCTCATTATGGATGGTGGTTGAGTGGACCATGTAGTGGATAATCATGACTACCGACCGGGGTGGGTAATGCGGCTTGTTGTGACACTGGAGGTTGGGTCGACTTGACGATGGCCGATGGTACCTAGCGGGATGGTGTGGCGTCGTGGCGTGGGCTCGGAAGTAGCGCGCCGTGTCGTCGGTTCTGGGCGCTGGTTGCCAATGGGCGCGTACAGATCAGCACCGGGTTCCGCTGGTCCCCGTGAGGAGGGGTAGTGGAGTCCTACGGTGGTCACGCAGACAGCCTAGTGTGCAGGAGGCGCATCGTTCGGCGTTGATCGCGAAGTCGGAGCGAATCGGTCACCGCGGGTATATCAGGGCTTGGAGAGGACGGTACAGGTTCCGCTGTTCGGGCAGCTGATCTGGCCGTTGGCGAAGTCGGCGACGGTGCGGTTGCCGGCGCTGGCGACGTCCGTGGCCGGGAAGCCGAGCCGGCCGGCCGGGCCGCCGGCCTTGCGGTAGGCGTCCGCCACCTTGCTGGTCAGCAGATGCGACCCGGTGCCCTTCGACCAGTACAGCTCGCCGCCCTCGAACCGGGCGTACAGCCCGCCGGCGACGGCGACCTCGTTGGCGCTCGGCCCGCCGAGGCGTCCGGTGGTGCCGCCGAGGTCGTTCTGCCACCGCTCATGGTTGCCGGTGCCGGGCTTGAGGCCGGCGAACACCCCGAACAGCCGCTCCCTGAGCCCGAACTTGCTCTTGAACGATCCGCCGGTCACGGTCACCGACTTCTTGCTGCCGGTGATCACCACCTGATCCGCCCGGCCGCCCCACGCCCCGTCACCGTCGCGCTGGGTCACCCGGATGCTGCGGAACGTCCCGATGCTCGGATAGGCCGACTGGATCTTGGACGAGCTGATCCACGTCGACCACTTCTGGTTCCGCATCCGGCCGTCGTAGGGGTCCTTCTTGGGGACCAGGTAGGACGTGCCTCCCGAGGCGCTGTGGCCGCCGTTGCTGGAGGAGAACATGGTCAGGGCGATCGCCGAGCCCGTCTTCAGGATCTGGTCCTTGGTCGCGGCGATGGCGGCGTTGCCGCCCGAGGTCTCGTCGTCCTGCCCGCCGTAGACCTGGCAGGCGGCGGTGTCGCAGATGTCGTAGATCGGCGTCCGTGGGCTGAGTTGGAAGCGGGCTGCGTAGGAACGCGCCGCCACCGACTGGGCCTGCACCGCCTCGCGGTGCCAGGACGTCGGCATCTCCCGCGGGACGACGCCGCGCAGGTAGTTCTCCATCGTCACGGTGTTCACCGACCGGGCGCCCGATTCGTAGAACCGCAGCGCGACCTTCTGCCGGTAGTCGCGGTTCTTGCCGCCCGGCAGCCGGACCTTCACGATGCCCCGCTTCGGGTTGTCGAAGGTCCACACCCGGCCGGTGGCGGTCAGCGAGGTGCCGCGGGTGACCCACGAACCCTTGGTGTTCAGGTACTGCAGGACGCGCTTGGAGCCCGACCGCTTGATCCGCCACTGCCGGTACTTCGAGCCGGACGGCAGCGTGTAGCCGTGGCCGGCCGAGTCGCGCACCCGTAGCCCCGCCTCCGGCATCACGTTGAGCGTGTTGTCCTTGTCGGCGCTGATCCAGACCCGGATCGTGTTGCCCGACTTCAGCTTGGCGATCTTCGTACCCGGGTAGTAGAAGGCCAGGATCTTCTCGTGCGACAGGCCCGCGTCGGCTGCACCCCAGGCGCCGTACTGCGACAGGCCCTTGCCGTGCCCCCAGCCGGCACCGGTGACCACGATGTTCGAGTTCAGCGGGGTGACGGCGCTGTCGGCGCCCTCGGCCACGGGCCCGGCGCAAAGCCCCCCGGCGAGGGTCAGGGTGGCCACCGTGACGGAGATCGAGCGCAGGCCGCGGCGCCCGAATCGGACGTCGGCCGCCGCGGGGCCGGCCGCTGGTGGCGAGATGGACGATTGGGAACGCAGGATCGGCATGGCAACACCTCGGGGGATTAGGGGTCGCCGCCATCGTGACCCGGACGCCGCGCCGGGCACAACCGCGAGGGGCGGATCGGGCGGTCAAGTCGAAACCCCCACCTGAGACCCGCGGCTCCGGGGGCGGGCTCGACGAACGGGGTCGACGAACGCGGGGCACAATGGCCGGATGAGCAGACTCCTCACCGATGACGAGACCGCGCGCCAGCTGGCCGACCTGCCCGGCTGGTCCCGCGACGCCGACTCGCTGGTCGCCAGCATCGAGGCACCCGACTTCCCGGCGGCGATCACCCTGGTCGACGCGGTCGCGGGCGAGGCCGAGCGGCTCAACCACCATCCGGACATCGACATCCGCTGGCGGACCACCCACTGGCGGCTCAGCACCCATGACGCCGGTGGCATCACCCAGCTCGACATCGAGCTCGCGCACCGGATCGCCGAGTGCGCGGACGCCGTGGGCGCCCGCTTCCGCTGAATGACCGGGAACCGCGCCCAGCGCGGATGTCCCAGGCATCCGGGTCGGCCTCGCCCAGATCAGCCCCGCGCGCCCACGCCCAGCGCCACCGTCGGGAGCCGCGCGCCGGCGTCCTCAACCCCGGGAGCCCGCCCAGAATCCGGAATCTCATTCCACATCCTGGAAACACCCGTCCGGAAGTTGACACCGCCAGCGCCGGGGCGAAAACTGTCCTCGTGCGGATCTTCTTCCTCGTACTTTCGTGAGCGTGTCAGCCGACTAGTCGACCGACACGCGCCCCTCGCCTGCCGACGCAGCGGGGGTTTTTTCATGCAAGAGGAACCGCGACCAGCACCCGCAGAAAGGGGATCGAGATGACCGACACCATGGCACCACCGATGCTGACCGGGGCGGAAGCCCTCGTCGAGTCCCTGGAGCGGGTCGGCGTAGAGGTCATCTTCGGCATCCCAGGCGGGGCGATCCTGCCGGCCTATGACCCGCTCGGCCAGTCCAAGCTGATCCGGCACATCCTGGTCCGCCACGAGCAGGGCGCGGGCCACGCCGCCGAGGGCTACGCCGTGGCCACCGGCCGGGTGGGGGTCTGCATGGCCACGTCCGGCCCGGGCGCCACCAACCTGGTCACCGCCATCGCGGACGCCTACATGGATTCGGTGCCGATGGTGGCGATCACCGGCCAGGTCGCCAGCGCCGCGATCGGCACGGACGCCTTCCAGGAGGCCGACATCCGGGGCATCACCTTCCCGGTCACCAAGCACAGCTTCCTGATCACCCACGCCGAGGACATCCCGGGCGCGATCGCGGCGGCCTTCCACATCGCCAAGACCGGGCGTCCGGGTCCCGTCCTGGTCGACATCGCCAAGGACGCCCTGGCCTCCCGGGCGCCGTTCCGCTGGCCCGAGCTGATCGACCTGCCCGGCTACCACCCGGTCACCCAGCCGCACGTGAAGCAGATCCGCGAGGCGGCCCGGCTGATCGCCGAGTCCAGCCGTCCGGTGCTCTACGTGGGCGGCGGCGTGGTGAAGGCGGGCGCGTCCGAGGACCTGGCGAAGCTGGTCGAGATCACCGGCATCCCCGTGGTCACCACCCTGATGGCCCGCGGCGTGTTCCCCGACAGCCACGAGCTGCACATGGGCATGCCCGGCATGCACGGCACCGTCTCGGCGGTGGGCGCGCTGCAGCGCTCCGACCTGCTGATCGCGCTGGGCACCCGCTTCGACGACCGGGTGACCGGACGGCTGGACACCTTCGCCCCCGAGGCCAAGATCATCCATGCCGACATCGACCCGGCCGAGATCTCCAAGAACCGGGTGGCGGACGTCCCGATCGTCGGCGACGTGAAGAACGTGATCGCCGAACTCAACGGGGTGCTGCGCGGCGCGGACCTGCCCGACTACACCGCTTGGCAGCGTTACCTGGGCGCGCTCAAGGACAAGTACCGGGTGCCGACCGAACCCACCCACGAGGGCATGCTGTCGCCCGAGTACGTGATCAAGCGGGTCGGTGAACTGACCGGGCCGGACGCCTTCTACGCCGCCGGCGTCGGCCAGCACCAGATGTGGGCCGCGCACCTGCTGCCGTTCGAGAAGCCGGGCCGCTGGCTGAACTCCGGCGGCGCCGGGACGATGGGCTACTGCGTGCCCGCGGCGATGGGCGCCCAGGTGGGCCGTCCGGACGCCGTGGTCTGGGGCATCGACGGCGACGGCTGCTTCCAGATGACCAACCAGGAGCTGGTCACCTGCGCACTGGAGGGCATCCCGATCAAGATCGCCGTGATCAACAACCAGAGCCTGGGCATGGTGCGGCAGTGGCAGACCCTGTTCTACGGGCAGCGCTACTCCAACACCGACCTGAAGACGCTGCGGGTGCCCGACTTCCCGAAGCTGGCCGAGGCGATGGGCGCGGTCGGGCTGCGGGCCGAGCATCCGTCCGAGGTGGACGCCGTGATCAACAAGGCGCTGTCGATCACGGACCGGCCGGTGGTGGTGGAGTTCGTCGTCCACAAGGACGCCATGGTCTGGCCGATGGTGGCCGCCGGCACCAGCAACGACGACATCAAGATCGCCAAGGACCTGGCGCCCGACTGGGAGGAAGAGGAACTGTGAGGACGCACACGCTGAGCGTGCTGGTCGAGAACAAGCCGGGCGTCCTGGCCCGGATCGCCGGCCTGTTCGCTCGACGCGGCTACAACATCGAGTCGCTGGCGGTCGGCCCGACCGAGCGGCCCGAGCTGTCCCGGATCACCCTGCAGGTCGGGGTGGAGAACCAGCAGTTCCTGGAGCAGATCACCAAGCAGCTGAACAAGCTGGTCGAGGTGCTGAAGATCGTCGAGCTCGAGGAGTCGGCGGTGCGCCGCGAACTCGTCCTGATCAAGCTGAAGGCCGATCCGAGCACCCGCAGCCAGATCATCGAGATCGTCCAGCTGTTCCGCGGCAAGACCGTGGACGTCCAGAACGAGTCGCTGACCGTCGAGGCCACGGGCTCGCCCGACAAGCTGGACGCGCTGCTCGAGATGCTCCGGCCGTACGGCGTCCGGGAGCTCGTCCAGTCCGGCCTGGTCGCCCTCGGCCGGGGCAGCAAGTCGCTCACCGACCGGTCCAAGTCCGACAAGATCCGCACACCCGTGCGCAACCACTAGTCAGTTAGGAAGACATATGGCAGAGATGTTCTACGACGACGACGCCGACCTCTCGATCATCCAGAACCGGGTGGTTGCGGTCATCGGCTACGGCTCCCAGGGGCACGCGCACGCGTTGTCGCTGCGTGACTCGGGCGTGGACGTCCGAGTGGGCCTGCGGCCGGGGTCGAAGTCGGCCGCCAAGGCCGAGGCCGAGGGGCTGCGGGTGCTGCCGGTCGACCAGGCCGCAGCCGAGGCCGACCTGATCATGATCCTGGCGCCCGACCAGTACCAGCGCACCATCTACGCCGAGCAGATCGCCCCGAACCTGCAGGAGGGCGACGCGCTGTTCTTCGCGCACGGCTTCAACATCCGGTTCGGCTACATCCAGCCGCCGGCCGGTGTCGACGTCTGCATGGTCGCGCCGAAGGGCCCGGGCCACCTGGTCCGCCGCGAGTACTCCGAGGGTCGCGGCGTCCCGGTGATCGTGGCCGTCGAGAAGGACGAGTCCGGCGAGGCCTGGCCGTTGGCGCTGTCGTATGCGAAGGCGATCGGCGGCCTGCGTGCGGGCGGCATCAAGACCACCTTCACCGAGGAGACCGAGACCGACCTGTTCGGTGAGCAGGCCGTGCTCTGTGGTGGTGCGTCCGCCCTGGTCACCGCCGGTTTCGAGGTGCTCACCGAGGCCGGCTACCAGCCGGAGGTGGCCTACTTCGAGTGCCTCCACGAGCTGAAGCTGATCGTCGACCTGATGTACGAGGGCGGCATCGCCAAGCAGCGCTGGAGCGTCTCGGACACCGCCGAGTTCGGCGACTACGTGTCCGGCCCGCGGGTGATCGACGCCCGGGTCAAGGAGAACATGAAGGGCGTGCTGGCCGACATCCAGTCGGGCGCGTTCGCCAAGCGGTTCATCGACGATCAGGACGCCGGCGCCCCCGAGTTCAAGGAGCTGCGGGCCAAGGGCGAGGCGCACCCGATCGAGGGCACCGGCCGCGAACTGCGCAAGCTGATGGCGTGGGTGAAGAGCCACGACGACGACTACGTCGAAGGCACCGCCGCGCGCTGAGAGGACTTGCGTCCCCCACCGCGGGACGCATGAGGAACGGGCGTCGGTCCCCACAAGGGACCCGGCGCCCGTTCTGCCGTTCCCGCCGTTCGGGGGAGTGTGAATCTCGCCGGGGCGGTGGGGTGACGCGGCCCGTCCGATTACCTGG